>NZ_JBHWJL010000046.1:0-26411 GCF_042731495.1 Streptomyces sp. NPDC059853 | reverse complement strand
CTGGTCCGGGGCCGGGTCGGTGAAGAGGTCGTTGCCCTTGTCGTCGACCACGATGAACGCCGGGAAGTCCTCCACCTCGATCTTCCAGATGGCCTCCATGCCCAGCTCCGCGTACTCCAGGACCTCCACCGACTTGATGCAGTCCTGGGCCAGCCGGGCGGCCGGGCCGCCGATCGAGCCGAGGTAGAAGCCGCCGTGCTCCGCGCACGCCTTGGTCACCTGGGCCGAGCGGTTGCCCTTGGCCAGCATGACGTGGCTGCCGCCCGCCGCCTGGAACTGGGCGACGTAGGAGTCCATCCGGCCGGCCGTCGTCGGGCCGAAGGAGCCGGAGGCGTACCCCTCGGGCGTCTTGGCCGGGCCCGCGTAGTACACGGCGTGGTCGCGCAGGTACTGCGGCATCTCCTCGCCCGCGTCCAGGCGTTCCTTGATCTTGGCGTGCGCGATGTCGCGCGCCACCACCAGCGGGCCGGTCAGCGACAGCCGGGTCTTCACCGGGTGGCGGGACAGCTCGGCGCGGATCTCGTCCATCGGGCGGGTCAGATCGATCCGCACCACGTCGTCGTCGGTCAGCTGCTCGTCCGTGGTCTCCGGCAGGAAGCGCGCCGGGTCGGTCTCCAGCTGCTCCAGGAACACGCCCTGCGCGGTGATCTTGGCCTTGGCCTGGCGGTCGGCGGAGCAGGACACCGCGATGGCCACCGGGCAGGAGGCGCCGTGCCGGGGCAGCCGCACCACGCGCACGTCGTGGCAGAAGTACTTGCCGCCGAACTGGGCGCCGATGCCGATCTTCTGCGTCAGCTCGAAGACCTTCTCCTCCAGCTCCCGGTCGCGGAAGCCGTGCCCGTCCGGCGAGCCCTCGGCGGGCAGCTCGTCCAGGTAGTGCGCCGAGGCGTACTTGGCGGTCTTCAGCGCGTACTCGGCGGAGGTGCCGCCGACGACGATCGCCAGGTGGTACGGCGGGCAGGCCGCGGTGCCCAGCGAGCGGATCTTCTCCTCCAGGAACTTCATCATCGATGCCTCGTTCAGCACCGCCTTGGTCTCCTGGTAGAGGAAGGACTTGTTCGCCGAACCGCCGCCCTTGGCCATGAAGAGGAACTTGTACGCGTCGCCGTCCTCCGCGTACAGCTCGATCTGCGCCGGGAGGTTGGTGCCGGTGTTCTTCTCCTCCCACATGGTCAGCGGCGCCATCTGGGAGTAGCGCAGGTTCAGCTTGGTGTAGGCGTCGAAGATGCCCTGCGAGAGCGCGCGGGCGTCCTCGCCCTCGGTGAGCACCTGCTGGCCGCGCTTGCCCATGACGATCGCGGTCCCGGTGTCCTGGCACATGGGCAGGACGCCGGCGGCGGCGATGTTGGCGTTCTTCAGCAGGTCGAGGGCGACGAAGCGGTCGTTCGGGGACGCCTCGGGGTCCTCCAGGATCTTCCGCAGCTGGGCCAGGTGCCCCGGGCGCAGATAGTGCGAGATGTCGTGCATCGCCTCGGCCGCCAGCCGGCGCAGCGCCTCGGGTTCGACGGTGAGGAAGGTGCGGCCGCCGGCCTCGAAGGTGCTGACGCCCTCGGCGGTGACCAGCCGGTAGGGGGTGTCGTCCTCGCCGACCGGGAGCAGATCGGTGTAGCGGAAGTCGGGGCTGGCAGACATCGTCATCTCCACAGGTCCGGGGCGGTAGAGCCGTTCCAGGGTACGGGGCCCCGGTGTCACCCCAGCGGGATGGGTCGGCCGGATAGCGCCTTGCGGGCCCGGCGGGTGCGGCGCGCGCCGTAGGCCGTCTCCAGCTCCCGGACGAGGGCGGCGGCCCGGGGGTGGCCGAGGCGGCCGAGCTGGACGCAGGCGCGCTCGGTGGGCCAGCCGTCCGGGCCGTAGTACTCGGCGAGCCGGGGTATGAGGGCGATCCACAGCTCTCCGGCGGCGGCGGTGTTGCCGGCCTGCTGGGCGGCCAGGGCCTCCTGGGTGCGGGTGCGCAGGACCTCGGCGGGGCGGGGCGGAACGGCCTCGGCCTGCTCGGCCTGCTCAGCCGGCTCGGCCTGCTCGGCCGCCGGGTCGGCGGGACCGGGCCCGGCGGCCGTCCGCGGCGCGGGGCGGGCGTCCTGCACGGAGGGTTCGGGGCGGGCGTCCCGGACCGGGGGCCCGGGGGCGCGGTGGCCGGTGGGGATCCGATCGGCGGGCTCCTGGTCCGCCGGGCCGGCCGGAGCCAGCCGCAGGGTGTGCGGGGCGGCGGGAGCGTCCGCCCTCGCCACCCGGGGGTCGGGCAACGGCCGCGGCGCGGCCAGGCCGAGCAGCCGGTCGCGTACGGTGGCGGCGCCCTCCGGCCGGGCGGCCGGGTCCTTGGCCAGCAGGGCCAGCACCAGCTCGTCCACCTCCGGCGCCAGTTCCGGCCGCAGTTCGCGCGGGCGCTGCGGCGGCGGCTCGTTGACCTGCCGGTACATCACCTGCATCACGGTGCCGCCGGGCGGGAAGACGGTGCGGCCGGTGAGCATCGCGAACAGCACGCAGCCCAGCGCGTACAGGTCGGTGGCGCCGCTGATGTCGCCGCCGGTGCACTGCTCGGGGGCCATGTAGTCGGGGGTGCCGATGGCGGTGCCGGTGGCAGTGAGGGAGGTGCGGCGGCGCTCGCCGATGCCCTCGGCGAGATGCGCGATCCCGAAGTCCAGGAGCTTCACCCGGTCGTGGGTGATCATCACATTGGCCGGCTTGAGGTCCCGGTGCACGATGCCGACCCCCGGCGCGTGGGCGGCGGACAGCGCGTCGGCGATCTGGGCGCCCCAGGTCAGCGCCCGCTCCACCGGCAGCGCCCCGCCGGCGAGCGTACGGTCCAGGGACTCGCCCGGGACCAGCTCCATCACCAGCATCACGGCCGAGCCGCCCTCGAACGTGCCGGTGAACATGTCGTGCACCGTGACGATGTGCGGGTGGGCGAGCTGCGCGACCGCCATCGCCTCGCGCTCCAGCCGGCGCACCAGGGAGCTGTCCGCGCCGTCGGTGGCCGTCTTGATGGCCACGTCGCGGCGCAGCCGCTCGTCGTGCGCCTGCCACACCTGGCCCATGCCGCCCTCGCCGAGCTTGCGCACCAGCCGGTAACGGCCGTCCAGAAGATCCCCGACCGCCATGGCGCCCCGTTCCCGCCCTTCCGCACCGCTTGTCAGTTCGCGGGCTTAGCATTCCACAGGAATACGGCACAGGGGGGCGGGATGAGGGTCACCGGCGGCTGGAGAGCGCGGCTCGCGGGCGTACTGGGTGTGCTGGTCGCGTGCGGCCTGCTCACCGCTCCGCCCGCGCGGGCGGCCGGGCAGCTGGACGAGGCGATCGAGGCGCTGTCCGGCGGTGAGACGGTGTGGGTCGCCGAGGATTACGCGGGCGTCTCCCCGGAGTTGGTGGAGCTGTTGCGCGCCCGGTACGCGGGGGCGGCGACCACGGTGCGGATGGCGTTCGTGACCGAGGAGATCGGGGAGGACGCCGCCGCGTCCCAGCAACTGGCCGCCGCCGTCGGCGAGCCCGGCGTGTACATGGTGCACAGCGAGGTGCGCAGCGCGCTGTCCGACAGCCCGGACCGCAGCGAGCAGACCACCACGGTGGGTCTGTCCCTGGACGAATGGGCCCTGTTCGACGAGGAGATGGACCGGGTCGGGATCAACGAGGGCAACTTCCTGCTGACCCTGCCCGATCTGCTGGACCAGGACATCACCCCCGGGGTGCACGCGCTGGCCGAGGACGGCGGGTACTACGTGGACCCGGCGGTCACCGAGGCGTTCCCCGGCCTGGACGAGGAGTTGCTGGCCGCCACCTTCGCGGAGGTGCCCGGGCTGCGGGTGGCCCTGGTCTCGGGGGTGAGCGGGCCGACCGACGCGACCATGGCCGCCCTGGCGGAGGGCCTCGCGGACGACGGGGCCGCGCTGCTGCTCCAGTTCGAGGACGACGACTTCTCCGCCGTGATGGCCACCGGGCCCGACGTGCCGTACGCGATCAACGACCTGGTGAGCGTGGTCGGCGGCAGCGCCATCACCGCCGTACCGGTGGCGGAGATGCCGGGGCGGCTGGCACTGCTGGCCTCGGCGCTGGCGGAGACCGATCTGCTGACGCGGACGGGCGAGCAGCTCGGCGGGCAGTCCCTCGTGGTGCATCCTGGCGTGCCCGGCTTCGACCGGGAGGCGGAGTACGAGCGGGCGCTGAGCGAGGCCGGCCGGCCGGTGAAGGTGGCGTTCCTGCCGGAGAACGTCCTGGCGTTGCAGCTGGGCGAGGATCTGCCGTGGGCGGGGGACGACACGGAGCTGGCCGGGCTGCTCGCCGAGCGCGTCGACTGGGGGACGCTGCCGGAGGAGGACCGCCGGGTGGTGGTTTACCGGGTCTCCCCGTACCACGGCGGGCACATCAGCGGGACGTCGGTGGCCGGTGACGAGGGGTTCGTCCGGCTGGCGGGGTCGGCCCGGGCGAGCGGCGAGGACTTCGTGGCCGGCTCGCTGGACGCGCTGCTCGACGCGCTGGGTGCGCCGGTACCGGACGGGGGCGGCGCCGGAGGCGGGGACGGGGACGGAGACGGGGACGGGGACGACCTGGCGGCCGGGGGCTCCGGCCGGGGCGGCGGCTGGGTGTCGCCGTGGATGATCATCGTGCTGGTCGGCCTGCTGCCGATCGGGCTGCTGGTGCGGGAGACGTTCTTCTAACCCACCCCGCCCCCCCGCCGGGACCGGGCGGCGGCGGCCCGCGCCCGCAAGCTGGCCCGGATGACGCCGCAGCAGCTGGCGGAGGAGCGGGCGCGGGCCGAGGTGCCCGCGCTGGCGGCACGCCAGGACCTGGAGAAGCTGGACGAGGCGCTGGCCGGACTGGCCATGCCGCGCACCAGCCCCCGCCGGGCGCGGGCGCTCCAGCGCATCCGCAGCGAGCACGAACGGCTGCTCCAGGCGCACGCGGACGCGGTGACCCGGGAGGACGTCCGGGCCATCCGGGAGCGCGCCGGGCGGCTGACCCGGGCGCTGGAGCTGTGGCGCCGGCTGGAGTCGCAGCCGGCGGACTGAGCCCGGCCGGCCCCGTCGCGGGGTCAGCCGTCCAGCGGTTCGGGCCAGGCGTGGGCCGGGAGCAGGTCGCGCAGCGGGGCGGAGCGGGTACGGCCGAGGACGACCCGGGTGTCCAGATTGGCGTCGTCGATCCGGCGGAGGAACTCCCGGCACCGGCCGCACGGCGGCAGGACGTGGGGGCGGCCCGCCTCGTCGCGCCAGACGGCCACGATCTCGGCGATGCGGTACTCCCCCGCGGTCACCATCGCGGCGACGGCGGCGTGTTCGGCGCAGAAGCCGGTGCCGCACGGGGTGTCGATGCACACGCCCCGGTAGGGGTGGCCCGCCTCGGTCACCAGGACGGAGGCGACGTCGCCGAAGAGCCGGTCCCCGACGCGGTGCGGGCGGAGGGCGGAGAGCGCCTCGGTGATCAACTCGCTGTGGTCCACGGTCCGTACCGTACCGGCGCGCGCCGCGGGCCACCACGCGGTCGCGGTACCGGTGGTGGCCCGGGGGCGGGGCCGGGCGCGGGGCCCGGGGCGGGGACTCCGTGCGCAGGCCCTCCGGCCGCATCAGCCGCCACAGCAGCGGCATGCTGGCGGCGGTGACCACCGCGATGACCACCAGACCGGCGGCCGCCATCGGCAGGAAGCCGAACCAGTCGCTGACCTCCAGGCCGACCATGCGCATGAGGACCACGCCCAGGACGGTGCCCGCGAGACTGGCCACCGTGAGACCGAGCACGACCGGCACGGCGGTCTGCCACAGCACCGAGGCGCCGAGCGTGGACCGCTTGGTGCCGAAGGCCACCAGGGCGGCCAGCAGCCGCTTGCGCTCACGCAGTTGCTCCAGCTGGGAGACGATCATGCTGGCACCGATGAGGGCCAGGACGGCGATCGATCCGACCAGCAGCCCGCGCTGGACGGCGACGAACTCGTCCGAGACGCCCTGCGACTGCAGCTCCCACACATAGGGGCTTCCGGGCAGCCCGAAGACGGCGGTGCGCAACTCCTCGACGGTATCGGCCCGGTTCTCGGGGGTGAGGCGGATCAGCCCTTCGGTGTGGCCGTGGACGATCAGTGAGCCGTCCAGTGCCGCGGGTGTGGCCAGGATGCCGTGCATCACCGCCCCGGAGGCGTAGGGGACCGCCTCGACCTCCTCGATGCCGTCCGGGACGGTCCACAGCCCGGGCCCTTCCGGGTACGGGTTGCCCTCCGAGTCGAGGTTCACGTCGACGGTGTCGCCGGGGGCGGGCAGCGGGAGGTAGGCGGCGGCGGTCTCCGGGTCGGGGTCGGAGGCGAGGAAGGCGTCGCCGTCCGCGCACTCGGTGAGGGTGGCCATCTGCCGCAGGGTGGCGCAGTCGGCGATCACCACGTCCAGGACGTACCGTCCGTCCGTGCTGTCGCGGTCCGCGAGGCCGGCGGCCGAGCCGGAGTACAGGGCGGAGATCTCGTCCACGCCGTTTTTCCCGGCGAGTTCGCCGACCATCCGGATGCTGTCCCGGTAGGCCATGCCGAAGGCGACGACCTGGACCTGGGCCCGTTCGGTGTCCTGCCCGGTCTCGAAGGTCTGCTCGTCCCGCACCCCGCCGAAGAGCATCTGGAGCGCGATGGCCCCGGCGACGGCGACGGTGATGCCGCTGACCGCGCGGGAGGCGGGCCCGCTGCCGAGCTGGAGCCGGCGCACGGCCAGCTGCCAGGAGACGGGGCCGCCCCGGAGGGCGCCGACGCATCGCTCGACCATCCACGGCAGGAACGCGGTGGCCCCGACGAGAACCAGCACGATGCCCGCTCCGGCCTGGATCTCCCGGGCGCCGTCGCCGCTGGCGGAGTAGGAGCCGGCCAGCGGCAGGAGCAGCAGCAGTCCGAGGACGGCCGGCACCATCCGCCACCCCAGCCGGCGGGGCCGGGGCACGCTGTCGCGGACGACGCCCAGCGGTTCGATGGCGACGCCGCGCAGCGCGAACAGGGTGACGGCGACCGCGGACAGCGGCACGGCGACCAGGATCAGGACGGTCAGCGGCCAGCTGGGCACGAAGTCGCCGGGGAAGGCGCTCATCCCGGCGACGCTGATGCGGGAGGCCAGGGAGCGCAGCAGCAGGAAGAGCCCCACCCCGACGGCCAGTCCGAGCACCGCACCGGCCAGCGCCTCCCCGGCGGCGATCCGGCGGGTGCTGTGCAGGTCCGTGCCGACCAGGCGCAGCGCGGCCAGCCGCTGGTCGCGGCGTTCGCCGCCGAACCGTACGGCGGTGGCGATGAAGACGGCCACCGGCATGAGCAGCACCACGCAGATCACCAGGATGAGCAGGATCAGCATGGGGTGCAGCGGGGTGGACCCGTAGGTGACGCCGAAGGCGTTGCTGCGGTTGTCGCTGGGGGTGCCGTCGGCGAAGGTGTCGGAGAGGCTGTCGGTGCCGGCGTAGAAGGCGAGTTCGGCGGGGCCGAAGAGTCCGGCGTCGCCGATGGTGCCGGTGATCTCCCACGCGGCGAGCCGTTCGCTCAGCAGGGCGTTGCCCGGCCCGTCGAGCATCCGCTGCAGGGCCGGGGAGACGACCATCTCGCCGGGGCCGGGGAAGGCGCTCACACCGGGCGGCGGGGTGGCGGTGGTGTCCTTGCCGGCGTCGGGCTGGAGGAGGTAGCCGCGCACGTGTGCGCCGTAGTACGTGGTGCCCAGGCTCTCGTAGCGGAAGGTGTCGCTGCCGGGCGGCAGTTCCTCGTACCAGACGGGTTCCCGGCCGTCCGAGCGCGCATCGCGCGCGCTGATGACGTGGGGCGCGGACGCGGCGAGCAGCAGCAGGGCCACGCCGAGGCCGACGCCGACGGCGGTGAGGGTGGTGCGGGCCCAGCCGGGCCGGCCGCCGGCCACGGCGAACCGGACGCCCATGAGCAGGTCCCGCGCCCACACGGAGACGGGGGTGGTCATACCGCCCCCGCCATGTCGCGGGCCTTGCCGTCGCGGACGACGACCTCGCGGTCGGAGAAGGCGGCGACCCGGGATTCGTGGGTGACCAGGACGACGGCCGCGCTGCTCTCCTTGGCGGCCTGGACGAGGAGTTCCATGACGCGCTCGCCGTTGAGGGAGTCGAGGGCGCCGGTGGGTTCGTCGGCGAAGACGACCCGGGGGTTGCCGACGAGGGCGCGGGCGACGGCCACGCGCTGGCCCTGGCCGCCGGAGATCTGACCGGGGCGGTGGTGGCGGATGTCGTCGACCTCCAGCCGGGCCAGCCACTCGGTGGCGCGGGCCTCGGCCTCCTTGCGCTTGGTGCCGGTGAGCCGCAGCGGCAGGGCGACGTTCTCGACGCAGCTCAGTTCGGGGACGAGCCGGCCGAACTGGAAGACGAAGCCGAAGTCGCTGCGGCGCAGGGCGCTGCGTTCGGCGTCGGAGAGGCCGGCGAGGTCGCGGCCCTGGTAGCGGACGCTGCCGGCGTCGGGGGCCACCAGACCGGCCAGGCAGTGCAGCAGGGTGGACTTGCCGGAGCCGGAGGGGCCCATGACGGCGACGACTTCACCGGCGTCGATGGTGAAGTCGGCGCCGGCCAGGGCGGGGGTGCTGGCGTAGGACTTGTGCAGTCCCTTCGCGGTGAGCAGGGCTGTCACGGGTGGATCTCCTTGGCGAGCCGGTCCAGGCGCGCGGCGGCGAGCTCAAGCCAGCGCAGGTCGGCCTCGAGGTGGAACAGGGCGTGGTCGCAGATGAGCTGGTCGGCGAGGTCGCCGCCGCTCTTGCGCCGGGTGAGCTGCCGCATCAGCCGCAGGTGTTCGGCTCGCTGGGTGTCCAGCAACTGGTTGGCGTCGCGCCCGGTGAGCAGGGCGAGGACGACTTTGGTGTAGAGGGTGGACTGGAGGTACGGCTCGGGCTTCTCCGGTGTCCGCAGCCAGCCGTCGACGTCGGTGACGCCGGCGTCGGTGATGGCGTAGCGCTTGCGTTCGGGGCCGCCGCCGGCCTCGATGCCGTCCACCTCGACGAGGCCGTTCTTCAGCAGCCGGGACATCGTCGAGTAGACCTGCCCGTAGTGCAGGGGGCGGTCCTGGCCGAAGTGGTCGTCGAAGGTGCGCTTGAGGTCGTAGCCGTGTCTGGGTCCGGCTTCGAGGAGGGCGAGCAGGGTGTGACCGATGGACATGCCGGTCACTATACACACCACGTATAAACCATGTGTATACGTGAGATGCATAGCGGCTGACCTGCACTGATGATCAACTCCCCCGGCTCGGCTCAACTGCGAGGCTCGCCGCACCCCTTGACCGCCCGGCGGGTGAACGGGGTGCGCACCGGCGCCGTACGCGGCACGCCCCCGCGGGTGCCGGCCCCGGCGGCCCGCCGGCCCCGTGCCGTCGCGAGGGCAACCGATTGGATTCCGTCGAAACCTGTAGTTTGTTCAATACGGAATGAAGCAACTCGGCCCACAGCCGCTGCGTCTGTCCCACTGGCGCGTGGACACGGTCAGTCACGCCATAGGGAGCGGTCGGAGACAGCCCATGCAGCACACCACGGGGGACAACGGAGACGAGCGGCCCGCCCCGTCCCCGGCCGACGGCGCCGAGCACCGCGGCGGAGCCGGCACCGCGCGCGCCGGCGCACTCGCCCGCGGCGCCGCACGCCGCACCCGCGACCTCGCCCTGGCCTACGCCCGCAAGCCCTACTGGGACCGCCCCAGCTCCGAATGGCTGATGCGCCGCTGGCCCGACCTCACCGCCTGCCTGGTCGCCACCTTCTTCTTCTGGCTCTCCCTCACCCCCTCCCTGGTGCCCCGCCCCTGGTACTACCAGGGCGCCATCGGCGGCATCACCGCCGCCATCGGCTACGGCCTGGGCTCCACCGCCTCCGCGCTCTACCGGCTGCTGCCCTGGCAGCCCCCGCCGCGCTACCGCGCCCGCGCCTGGCTCGCCTACGAACTGCTGCTCCCCTTCGCCGTCGCGATCATGCTCGGCCGCAGCGCCGACATGCAGCGCGAACTGCGCCGCCTCCAGGAGCTGCCGCCCACCCTCACCTGGCACTCCCTGATGATCGCGCTGATCTCGCTCGGGGTGCTGGTGCTGTTCGTGGCCGTCGCCCGCGCCATCCGGCTGCTCACCCGGCTCATCACCCGCTGGCTCAACCACATCGGACTGCCCTGGCCGGCCGCCGTCGCCCTCGGCCTCGCCGCCACCAGCGTCATCGTCGTCTACGGCACCCGCGACGTCGTCTGGGACCGGGGCGTCCTCACCATCGCCGACCGGCTGTCGGCCGCCAAGGACCGCAGCACCGACGACGGGGTGATGCGCCCCTACTCCCCCATGGTCTCCGGCAGCCCCGACTCCCTCGTCCCCTGGGAGGACCTGGGCAACAAGGGCCGCACCTTCACCGGAACGGTCCTGTCCACCGAGGAGATCTCCGAGTTCACCGGGAAACCCGCGCTCGCCCCCATCCGGGTGTACGTGGGCCGCGCCGCCTACGACGAGTACGCCGACGGCGCCGAGCTGGCGGTGCGCGAACTGGAGCGCACCGGCGCCTTCGACCGCGACGTGCTCGCCATCGCCGGCACCACCGGCACCGGCTGGATCAACCCCACCACCGTGGAGGCGCTGGAGTTCATGCACGGCGGCGACACCGCCGTCGTCACCATGCAGTACTCCTACCTGCCCAGCTGGGCCTCCTTCGTGGTGGACCGCGAGGAAGCCGGCAAGGCCACCCGCGAACTGGTCGACGCCGTGTGGGAACACTGGTCACGGCTGCCCGAGGACGACCGCCCCAAGCTCGTCGTCTTCGGCGAATCCCTCGCCGTCACCGCCATCGAGGACGCCTTCGACGGACTCGACGACCTGCTGGCCCGCACCGACGGCGCGCTGCTGGTCGGCCCGCCCGACTTCGCCCCCATCCACCGCGAGCTGACCGACCACCGCGACCCGGGCAGCCCGGTGTGGCGGCCGGTGTACGACGGCGGACGGCACGTACGGTTCGCCCAGTTCCCCGAACGGGACCTGCTGCTGGAGCCGGGCCCCTGGGAGGAACCCCGGGTGATCTACCTCCAGAACGCCTCGGACCCGGTGGTGTGGTGGTCCCCCGACCTGCTCTTCCAGCGGCCGGAGTGGATGAACGAGCCGCTGGGCCCGGACGTCACCTCGCAGATCGACTGGTTCCCGTTCGTCACCTTCTGGCAGACCACGGTCGACATGGCCGTCTCGTACGGGTCACCGGCACCGCACGGACACCGGTACGGCTCCAACCCGGTGGACGGCTGGGCGTACATCGCGCCCTCCGAGGGATGGAGCCAGCCGCAGACGGACGCGCTGAGCGTCCTCCTGGAGGAGCGCCACCCGCCCCAGCACGGCTGGGCCGGATAGCGACTCCCGCGCGCCGGGGGCCTCAGGGGCGGTCGGGGCCCGGAGCGTCTATCGGCGGCTGCGGCTTCACCGGGGCCAGCGGCGCTATCGTCGCCCCGCCGGGGCCGTGCCGCCCGTCCCGCAGATCGGCCTCCGCCTGGTACGCCCGCAGATAGCCGACCACCGTGTTGCTGACCGCGACCAGCGGCACCGCCACCACGGCGCCCGGGATACCGGCCAGCAGCGTGCCGGCCGTCACCGCGAGCACCACCGCCAGCGGATGCACCCGCACCAGCCGGCCCAGGATGAACGGCTGGAGGATGTGGCCCTCGATCTGCTGCACCAGCAGCACCACACCGAGCACGATCAGCGCGGTGACGGCACCGTGCGTCACGAACGCCACCACCACCGCCAGCGCGCCCGAGGCGATGGCACCCACCAGCGGCACGAACGCCGACAGGAAGACGATCACCGCCAGCGGCACCGCCATCGGCACCTTCAGGACGAACAGCCCGATGCCGATGCCGACCGCGTCGATCAGCGCCACCAGCACCGTGCCGCGCACATAGCCGGTCAGCGTGATCCAGGCCCGCGGCCCGGCGCCCGCCACCCCGTCCCGCGCCTGGGCGGGCACCAGCTTGAGGAACCAGTACCAGACCCCGCGGCCGTCGTAGAGCAGGAAGAGCGTCACGAAGAGGGTGAGGCCGGCGCCGGTGAGGAACTGGGTGAGGTAGTTGATGCCCTCAAGACCCGCCGAGGTCAGCTCGTCACTGTGATCGGTGATCCAGGTGTTGAGATTGTCGACGGTCTCGTTGATGTTCTCCTCGGTCACCCCGAACGGCAGCTGGAGCACCCAGTCGCGCAGCTGGTCGATACCGTCCTGGACCTGTTCCACCAGCCGGTCGGTGTTCTCTATCACCTGCCAGACCACGAACCAGCCGACGCCGCCCATCACCACGAAGCCGCCGATGGAGGTGATCGCGGTGGCCGCGCCCCGGCCCAGGCCCCACCGCTTGAGCCGGCCCACGAACGGCTGGAGCAGCGCGGTGATCAGCAGCCCGGCGGCGAACGAGATCACCAGCAGGCTGATGGCCGACACCACCTGCATGAGCACCCAGACCACGGCGGCCAGCACCAGCACCCGCCACCCCGCCTCGGCCGCGACCCGTACCCCCCACGGGATCACCGCGTCCGGCGCCGGGCGCTCCGGCGGGCCGGCCGGCGGCGGCGCACCGGGCCCGTAGCCACCCTCTCCCCCGGCCGCGCCGCCGCCCTCGGCCTCCCGGGGCTCCTCGGCCACCGCCTCCGGTACGTCCGGCGCCACGGTCCGCCGGACCCGGGCCCGCAGGTTCTCCTGGCCGACCGCCAGGCCGTCCTCCCCCACGGCGTCCCGGGCCACCCGCTCCTCGGCCTCCCGCTCGCGGCGCTGTATCTCGCGCTCCGCCGCGGCCCGGTAGGCCGACACGCGCGAGTTGATCCGCGCCATGCCGGCCTTGAACCGGCTCACTCCAGACATCCCGTTTCCCTCTTCCCCCAGTTTTCGCACCGCGGTCGCGCCCCGACGTTACCCTGCGCCGGGCGCGGGACGGGGTTGCGTGCACAGAAGCGGACATCCCCGCACCGTGATCGGTACGGGGATGTCGCGAGGGCTCGGGCGCCGGATGCCGACGGGAAGGTCAGTACCAGTGGTTGGCCTGCCAGAACTCCCAGGCGCCGCACGGGCTGCCGTAGCGCTCGTTCATGTAGTTGACGCCCCAGCGGATCTGGGTGGCGGGGTTCGTCTGCCAGTCCGCACCGGCCGAGGCCATCTTCGAACCGGGCAGGGCCTGCATCAGGCCGTACGCGCCGGAGGAGGGGTTGGTGGCGGTGTGGCTCCAGCCGCTCTCGCGCTCCACGATCGTGGAGAAGCACTGGAACTGGTCGGCCGCCACGATGTCCCGGGCGATCGCCTGGATCTCCGCCTTGGTGTACGAGGACTGCACGGGCGCCGAGGCCCGCTGGGCGGCCCTGCTGGCCGCTTCCGACGCCTCGCGCTGGCGCTGCTCCTCGGCCTCGCGCTCCGCCTGCTCCCGGGCCTCCTGCTCCGCACGCTCGCGGCGCTCCTGGGCGTCGGAGGCGGCCTGTACCCGCGCGGCCTCCTCGGCCGCCTTGCGGGTCTGGACGTCCGCGACGTCCGCCTGCGACTCCGCCTGCTGGACCAGCGACGCGGTGTGCAGCTGGGCATTCGGGGCAGCGGGTATGTCCGCCAGCAGCGTCGCGTCGGCGGCGGCGAACTCGATGTCGCTGACGCCGCCCTGCTCGTCTCCCGAGGCAACACCGACGGCAGCACCGACGGTGGTGACCGCGGTAGCAGACGCCACGGCGAATCCCCGGACCGAAATCCGGCTCACACGGTTTCCTTCCAACCATCGCCCGTCCGGGTGACCCCCACGGGCGCAATCGTGCCCCTTGGCGCGGGCCTTCACCGCTGAACGGACCAGCGGGTCGCTGAAGGCACGGGCCCGGCGGCCCCCTCCGTGTCGGCAGGGGTCCGCGTGGTGCTTCGGGCGGCATACGGCGGACGGCTGTTCAGTTGTCAAACGCTGTGCTGTGCCGCGCCGATGGCGGTGCGGCGGTGCCGTATGCGGGGCCTGACAGACGCACACACTGCCGGAAACGTGGAGCGGGAAGCAATTCAGCTCGATGTGGGAAAGGTCACATGGGCAGTCATCCGAACGGGGCTTGCGCTTCACCCGCCCGCCACTATGGAGCAGCGGCGGACGGGTGACGCCCTCAGCGCGGACGGACGGTCAAACCCGCCCCTCCTCCAGCATTTCGGTCACCAGGGCCGCGATCGGGGAGCGCTCGGAGCGCGTCAGGGTCACATGCGCGAAGAGCGGGTGCCCCTTGAGCTTCTCCACCACGGCCACCACGCCGTCGTACCGTCCGACCCGCAGGTTGTCGCGCTGCGCCACGTCGTGGGTGAGCACCACTCGCGAGTCCTGGCCGATCCGGGAGAGGACCGTCAGCAGCACATTGCGCTCCAGCGACTGCGCCTCGTCCACGATGACGAACGCGTCGTGCAGCGACCGGCCCCGGATGTGGGTGAGCGGCAGCACCTCCAGCATGCCGCGCGCCACCACCTCCTCGATCACCTCACGGCTCGTCACCGCCGAGAGGGTGTCGAAGACGGCCTGCGCCCACGGGTTCATCTTCTCGGCCTCGGTGCCGGGCAGGTACCCCAGATCCTGGCCGCCGACCGCGTACAGCGGACGGAAGACCATCACCTTGCGGTGCTGACGGCGCTCCAGCACCGCCTCCAGTCCCGCGCACAGCGCCAGCGCCGACTTGCCGGTGCCGGCCCGGCCGCCCAGCGAGACGATGCCGACCTCCGGGTCGAGCAGCAGATCGAGAGCGACCCGCTGCTCGGCGCTGCGGCCGTGGATGCCGAACGCCTCGCGGTCGCCGCGCACCAGCTTCACCCGGCCCTCCGGCGCCACCCGGCCCAGCGCGCGCCCGCGCTCGGAGGAGATCACCAGACCGGTGTGCACCGGCAGCTCGGCCGCCTGGGGATCGAACACACTCTCGGACGTGAACAGTTCGTCCACCGTCTCGCCGGGCAGTGTGATGTCCATCATCCCGGTCCAGCCCGAGTCGGTGATCGCCAGCTCGGCCCGGTACTCCTCGGCGGCCAGACCGACCGAGGACGCCTTGATGCGCAGCGGCAGGTCCTTGGAGACCACCGTCACATCGTGCCCCTCCGCCTGGAGATTGCGGGCGACGGCCAGGATGCGGGTGTCGTTGTCCAGCAGCTGCCCGCGGCCGGTCAGCATGGCCGGCGGCAGAATGGCCGGATCCGAGTGGTTCAGCTCCACCCGCAGTGTGCCCCCCAGATCGCCGATGGGCAGCGGGGTGTCGAGGCGGCCGTAGCGCACCCGGTACTCATCCAGCCTGCGCAGCACCTGCCGGGCGAAATACCCCAGCTCCGGATGGTGGCGCTTGGCCTCCAGTTCGGTGATGACGACCACCGGGAGCACCACTTCGTGCTCGTCGAAGCGGGTCATCGCCGATGGGTCGGCCAGGAGGACACTGGTGTCGAGGACGTACATGCGCCGGTCGCTCAGGCGCTTCTTGCTGGTCACCACGTGTGGACGAACCCCCTCGGGAGAGGTGTGGATGACGCGGCGCCGCTGGTACGTGCGACGCCCGGCGTCTGCTGGCCGGCGTGGGCCCGCCGCCTCCATGGGACCCATGGCACGCACGGGCCGGGTACCGGCCCTGGTCCATGTCCGTGGTACGCAAACGGGCCTCCCGGCGGACGGGGCTGACGCCCGATCCGCGATGAATATGCCCGCTGCCTTCGCATCTCATGCGGACAACCCCTCGGACGGCACCCTCCCATGCCCACTCGGCGGACCCGGGATGGTGACCGAAGGAACGAGAGGGTAGAACCGGATGGATCGCCGTCTTCACCGGTCCCGGCGGCCCGTACGGCCGGGCGCCCGAGCGCCCGGCCGGCCCCTCAGACCCCGAAGCGGCGGTGCCGGGCGGCGTAGTCGCGCAGCGCCCGCAGGAAGTCGACCTTGCGGAAGGCCGGCCAGTACGCCTCGCAGAAGTAGTACTCGGAGTGGGCGGACTGCCAGAGCATGAAACCGGAGAGACGCTGCTCACCGCTGGTGCGGATCACCAGGTCCGGGTCGGGCTGGCCCCGGGTGTACAGATGCTCGGAGATGTCCTCGACGCCCAGCGACTCGGCGACCTGCTCCAGCGTCTGGCCGTCCGCGGCCCTCTTGGCCAGCAGCGAGCGCACCGCGTCGGTGATCTCCTGCCGCCCGCCGTAGCCGACGGCGACATTGACCAGTATCCCCTCGCGCTTTCCGGCCACCTCCTCCGCCTCCTGGAGGACGGTACGGGTGCGCTCGGGCAGCACGTCCAGGGCCCCCACGTGGTGGACCCGCCAGCGGCCGTCCGCCGCCAGATCGCGCACCGCGCCCTCGACGACCGTCAGCAGCGGATCGAGCTGCTCGGCGGGCCGGGCCAGGTTGTCCGTGGAGAGCATCCACAGGGTGACCACCTTGACGTCGGTCTCGGCGCACCAGCCCAGCAGCTCCTGGATCTTGGCGGCGCCCGCCTCGTGCCCGTCCTTGGTGGTGCCCCCGGCGGCCTTGGCCCAGCGGCGGTTGCCGTCCAGGATGACGCCGATGTGCTTGGGCACGCTGTCGGTGCCGAGCTTCCCGAGCTTGCCCTTCTCGCGGCGGGCGTACAGCCGCACGAACAGACGGCGGACCTTGTTCCGCCCCCTGTCGAAGATCCCCTGATCAGTCACGCCGCATCCCCTCGCACACACCCAGAGCCGCCGGAACTCAGCACTGTAGGGCAGGGCGGCGCCGGAACAGAAAGCGGGCCGGTCCGTGGGGGGGATACGGACCGGCCCGAGGGGGGGGTATTCCACCGTAACGCATAGAAGTGGGTGCTGTGCGCCAGTAGCCGGATTCAGGAGGCGGCGAGTCCTCCGAGGAGGAGGGCCACCAGGGCGCCCAGGGCCATGAACGGACCGAACGGCACGGCCGTCCTGCGGGTGGCGCGGCGGGCCAGCACCAGCGCCAGCCCGTACCCGGCGGCCAGCAGGAAACCGGTGAAGGTGCCGAAGAAGACCACGTCCCAGCCGTACCAGCCGAGCGCGGTGCCCAGCGGGAGGGCGAGCTTGACGTCACCGAACCCCATGCCGCGCGGGTTGATGAGGAAGAGCACGAAGTAGACCGCGCCCAGCACGAGCCCGCCGAGCAGGGCCCGCGGCCAGCTGCCCGCCGCGGCGGGCGCCAGGGCCGCCAGGCCCAGGGCGGCCGGCAGGGCGGCGGCCAGCGGGAGGGTCAGCGGGTCGGGGAGCCGCTGCACGGCGAGATCGACCGAGGCGAGCAGCACGACGGGCGGGGCGGCCAGCAGCCAGACGGCGAGTTCGGGGCGGGGGCCGGTCGCGGCGGCCAGCGCCGCGCAGACGGCGGCCGTCCACAGGGTGAGGGCGAGGGCGCGCGCCGGAGTGCCGTAGCGGCGGGCACCGGGCGGGCACCGGTCGCAGCGCGCGGTGCCGAGCCAGCCGCCCTGCCACGGCGGCGGCAGCGGATGACCGGCCGGGCAGGCGGAGCGCCAGGGCTCCTCCGGTTCCACGGTCAGCCGGTAACGGGGCCGGGCGAGGAGCGAGCCGGTCAGGGCTCCGTACCCGGCGGTGGCGAGGATCAGCAGCGCATGCACCCGGCCGAGCGTACGGGCTGGGCGGGGGCGCGGACATACTGCGGGCCGGTCCGCCCGAGTGGGGGGGAGGGCAGACCGGCCCGCTTGTATGGGGGGACCGGAGCGGGGGGGGTGGCTCACGGTCCGCCCCGCCAGACGTCGCCGGGGTGGGAGTGACGACGCTGGCAGTTTCGGTGTCAGCGTGACTGACTGAAGGGAACCCTACCGTACGTGACAGGAGAGTGTGACCCCCTTCGCAGAAGCCCTTCTCTCCCACTACCGACGGTGATCCGGCGGCACCGGTTCGCGGTCGGGGGGCCGCAGGTGAGGGCGCGGACGGCGGGCCGTAACGGTCCTCGCCGGGCCGCCCGGATCCCCGGGGGGAAACACGTTCGAAGGGGCATCTGTGCCGACGGGGGGCGGCGGGCGGCCGGTACGGCGCGCGGTGTCGCGCACCGGCCCCCGCTACCATGCGCCGGTACGCCCGTACGCCGTCACCGCCAGGGGGGACTCCATGGCCGCGCACGACGAACACCCGCCGCCCCAGCCACCGTTCGGCCCGCTGGGCCCGACCGACCCGCGGGAGGTGGCCGGTTACACGCTGCGGGCCCGGATCGGGGCGGGCGGCATGGGGGCCGTCTACCTCTCCTACACCCGGGGCGGACAGCCCATCGCGCTCAAGGTGGTACGCGGCGAGTTCGCCGAGGACCCCGACTTCCGGCGCCGCTTCGCCGCCGAGGTCCGCGCCGCCCGGCGCGTCCAGGGCCCCTATACCGTGCCCGTGCTGGACAGCAACACCGAGGGCGCCGCCCCCTGGCTGGCCACCGCGTACATCCCCGGCTTCTCGCTGGCCGAAGCGGTACGCCGGCACGGGCCGCTGCCGCTGGACACCGTCCTGCTGCTGGTGGCCGGGGTCGCCGAAGCGCTCGCCTCCATCCACGGGGCGGGCGTGGTGCACCGCGACCTGAAACCGGGCAATGTGCTGCTGTCCGCCGAGGGCCCCAAGGTGATCGACTTCGGCATCGCGCAGGCCGCCGACACCACCGCGCTGACCGGGACCGACGTCCGGGTGGGCACCCCCGCGTACATGGCACCCGAACAGATCACCGGCAACCCGCCGGCCGGCCCGGCCACCGACCTGTTCGCGCTCGGCATCGTCGCCCACTTCGCGGCCACCGGCGGCCACCCCTTCGGGGAGGGCGGGGCGCACGGGCTGATGTACCGCATCGTCCAGGAGGACCCCGATCTGGGCGCCGCCCCCGAGGCACTGCGCCCGCTGATCGCGGCCTGCCTGGCCAAACGCCCGGCGGACCGGCCCGGCCCCGCGCAGGTGGTGGAGATGTGCCGGGCCCTGTCCCCCGGCCAGACCCTGCAGCGCCAGGACGGCTGGCTGCCCCCGGCGCTGGCCGCCCAGGTCTCGCAGCGCCGCACCCTGCGCCCGCCGGACGCCCCCACCCCGCCGCCGCTCCCGCCGGAGACGGCCCCGGGCACGGCCGCCACCCCGGCACCGGCACCGTCCGGCGCGTCGGGGGGCCGGTCCCGCCGCACCCTGGCGATCGCGGTGGCCACCACCGCGGTGCTGGCGGCGACGGCGGGCGGCGTGACGGCGGCGGCGCTGCTGAGGGACTCCGGCACCCCCGCGTCCCCGGAAGCCGGCAGCCCACCCGAGGACGGAACGCGGCCGGACCCCGCGGCCGAGGACCCCGGCGGCGGAGAAGCGGAGCCGGAGGGCGAGCGGAGCGACACCGGCACACCGGACCGGGGCGACGCCCCGCCGCAGGAGACGGACGGCGCGTACCGGCTGACCGCGTCGGAGGTGCCCCTCACCATCAAGGCGCCCCTCTACCACGAGGACACCCGGGTGGCCGCCGGCTTCTGCTACGGAGCCAACGCCACCCGGGTGAACCTGGAGGAACTCACCTCCAGCAGCGAGGCGGCGCTGGGCAGCATGGACTACCTCCCGCACGACACGCACATCAACTACTTCCACTGCAACAAGCCCGATGTGCTGGGCGAGGGGATGACCTTCGACAAGAACGCCTTCGTCGGCACCATCGACGACCCGGATCCCACCGCCGAGGAGTGCTACGCGGCCGCGCACGCATCGAATGTGCCGAACCCCATCACCATCGACGACATCCTCAGCGACACCACGCTCCGCGAGGGCATGGGGATCTGTGTGGAGACGCAGGAACGGACGGTCGTCCTGCTGTGGATCGACACGGTGGAGGCCGCCCCGCAGAACCGGGATCTGCGGAGCTACCTCACCACCGTCACCCAGTGGAAGCCGAACACCTGACGCCGGGCGCCGGGTCGCTCAGTTGCCGCTGGGCCAGGAGATCTCCACCCGGCGGTTCTTCTGCCGGCCCTCCTCGGTGCTGTTGTCGTACAGCGGATAGTCCTCGCTGTAGCCGCGCACGTTGAAGGTGATGCCGGACGGGTCCTCGATCAGCTCCAGCAGCACGGTCTGGGTGTTGCGCGCACGGTTGGCGGACAGGGTCACGCCGTTCTCGTACGAGCCCAGGTTGTCGGTGAAGCCGAAGACGTTGACCTGGTCCGGCTGGTGCTCGTCGATCGCGGCGGCCACCTCGGCGAGCGCGGCCCGGGACTCCTCGGTGATCTCGTCACTGTTCTTGCCGAACACCACGTCGGTCTGCAGCGTGAACTTGTGCTGGCCGCCGGTACGTTCCTCGCGCTGCTCGCCGCCCGGGGACGGTTCGGGCTCCTGCTCCGGCGGAGTCCCCGGGTCGGCGGGCGGATCCTCGTTGTTGCCGCCGCTGTTCGGCGGCGGGTCCTGGACGCCTCCGCCGGTGTCCTCGGTGATGAACTTGATGTCCAGCACCCGGGGCTCGGCCAGCGTGGCTCCGTCACCCAGCATCAGGCCGGGCGCGTTCGCGTCGATGTCCGGCACCGCCGGGGCCTCGTAGCCCGGTGGCTGCTCGAACTCCTCGTCGCCCTCGTCGGCGAGGGCATGTCCCGGGCACAGCAGTACCACCACACCGGCCACAGCCGTGGCGGTCGCCGTCCTGAGGGTGGGCCGCTTCGGATATTCCGTCATCACCATCAACCAGCCGAAATCTCGAGGGGGGCGGGCGGCATGTTGCCGATGTTGAATTCCAGTTCGGTGGCATCGTCCGGCGGGGCCGGGAACTGCGCGAACCATTCCACGCTGTCCCCCGGGTTGAGGCCACTGCCGAACTGGGTGCACAGGCAGCGTCCCGAGGTGTCCCGGAGGATCAGGTAGCGCTTACCCTCCACCTTGTCGACCACCGAGGAACCGGCCATCGAGAAGCCGTTGTTGGTCAGCTCCCGCTCGTCGCCCCGCCAGCCGATCTCCAGGAAGCGCTCCGACCCGTCGTTGGTCAGGGTGCCCGAGACGGTGAAGAACCCACCCGCGTCCCGCTCGGCGGACGTGATGGTGAGCCGGACCCCGCCCTGGCCGGTCACCTCGGCCAGCGGTGTGTTGTCCTCGGGGCCGGATTCGCCGCCGCCCTCGGGCTCTTTGTCGTCCGGCTTGTCGTCGGTCCCGCCGGAGCCGCCTCCGGTGTCGCTCGACGCCGCGCCGCCGTCTCCTCCCCCGTCACCGTCCCCGCCACCGGAGCAACTCGCGACCGCGATCACCAGGGCTGCCCCCAGCGCTATCACGATCAGGATCAGACGGGACTTGCTGTCTCGGAGGTCCATGGGGTTTAGGTGTCCTTTGCGTTCAACTCATTGCGTGTCAGTCGTCCAGGTACACCTGGAAAAGATCCCGGGCCTCCGGCAGTTCGCCGTCCTCCCGGGGGTCGAAGGCCCAGTTCCGCTCGTCGCAGTCCAGCTCGATCCGTTCCTCCTCCTCGGACCGGGCCTCGCACCGGGCCGCGACCACGGCCGTGGCGGTGGCGGTCGCCGTCTGGCTCTCCGTGCCGGGGATGAAGGACTCGCCCACGGTGTCCAGCGTTTCGACCTCCACCGTGTAGCCGGTCCGCGCCTGGTCCGCGGCACACGAGATCACCCGCGCGTTGTTCTGCCCGGCAAGCCGGGGCGCCGCATCCGCGCAGGCCGCATCCGTACGGAAGTCCAGCCCTTCCAGGACGTCCGCCAGATCGTCGCCGTCCTGGACGGCGTCGCGGAACAGCTCGTACAGATGGTCGCGCGACTCCCTGGCCGCCGCCAGCGCCGAGGCGTCGGCGGCGGACTGTCCGCCACTGCGGGTCACCGCAGCCTGTGCGAAGACGAAGAAGAGGAAGGCCGCCAGCAGGACGGTGGTCACGATCGCGATGTAGAGCGGAAAGATCGCCCCGCGGTCGCCGTGGGGACGCGGGCCTCGGCTCAGCGGCCGGTCACGCTCTGCACCGCACCGTCTATCGCCTGGGCGATGACGTTGTCGAGACCGAGGCTGAAGATCGCTGCCACGATCGCCGCGATCAGCAGCAGCAGGCCGGCGTACTCCACGAAGCCCGCGCCGCGGTCGGTGTAGCGGCGGGTCGTCAGGTGGGTGACGACCGTCTTTCTCCAGTTCAGCAGCATCCTGCTCATGGCGTCCTTTTCCCCCGGCCAGCCCCGTTCCGGCCGGCATGCTCATGCCCCGAGGTGGTATGTGCCCGGCGTCGGGGCCCGGGGAGTGACTCTGCCCGGAAGACGCCTGGTTGAAGCGTGGACGCAGCATGCCCGACCCCCTCCCGCTCGCCGCGGGCCAACCCGTACACACACCTGTCGGCACTGACTGTGCCACACCCGGGGCCAGTTGGGCAGGGAGACCTCGGCAAAGGCACCGTATCGTGGCCGGGCGGGACGCGGGGGCCGGGTTCAGCGGCCGTTCAGGATGTCCGTGATGTTCGTGCCGGAGCCGAGGATCATCCCCGCCACGATCACGATCATCGTGGCCGGCACCATGAACACCAGCGTCGCCAGCGTCGCCTTGGGGATCGCCTTCGCCGCGCGGCGGCGGGCGTTCTGGGCGTCCGTGCGGCGCATGTCCGTGGCGATCTGCACCAGGGTGTCGGCGATCGGCGCGCCGAGTTCCTCGCCCTGCTGGAGGGCCGTGACGAACTGGTTCACCGGCTCGGAGTCGTTGCGGCGCCGCAGGTCGTCGAACGCCTGGCGGCGGGAGACGCCCATGTCCATCTGGCGCAGGGTGATGCGGATCTCGTCCGCCCACGGCCCCTCGTAGCGGGCCGAGACCCGCTCCAGCGCCTGCCGGAAGCCGAGGCCGGCGGAGACGACCACCGCCAGCACGTCGAGGAAGTCGGGGAGCGTGCGGTCGATGACGTCCCGGCGTTCCCTGATGCTCTGCCAGATCACCGCGTCCGCCGCCAACGCGCCGAAGGCGAGGGCGAACAGGGCGAAGAACGGCCAGCCGTTGCCGAGGAAGATCAGCGTCAGCAGCGTCCCGAAGAGGCCGTAGACCGCCCGCCGGGCCGCGTAGCGTTCCACGGTCAGGCCCTGCGGGTTGCCGGCCTGGTCGATCCTGCGGCGTTTGCGTTCCACCCGCTCGGGACCCATCAGCCGCAGCACCAGCGGCGCGAAGCGTATCCCCAGCCGGTCGACGGCGGACCCGGCCACCGTGACCCGGGTCGCGCCGATCTCCAGCGCGAGCGCCAGGTCGGGCGGCAGCGGCGAGGGCGTGCGCAGCAGCCGTACCGCGGTCACGATGCCGAGGACGGCGGCCCCCATCGCCAGGCCGAGCAGCAGTGCGAGCATGCGTCAGCGCCCTTTCTCAGACGTCGATCCGGCCGAAGCGGCGGACCACCAGGAAGCCGACCGCGTACAGGGCCAGCGCGATCACCATCGCGATCTGGCCGCCCGGGCTCGCCGTGACCCGGCCCAGCGCGCCGGGCGCCATGCCGTTGATCATCAGCAGCGCGCCCAGGCCGAGCAGCGGCACGGTGACGGCGGTGGCGTTGACCTCGGCGAGCATGGTGCGCACCTCGCGCCGGGTCTCCTTGCGCTCCTCCAGGGTGGCGGTCAGATTGCGCAGCGAGCCGACCATGGAGCCGCCCGCCCGGTTGGCCAGTATCAACGTGGTGACCAGGACGTTCAGTTCGCGCGAGGGCAGCCGCTCGCCCAGTTCGCCCAGCGCCTCGTCCAGGGACCGGCCCACGGTGAGCTGGTTGGCGACCAGGGCGAGTTCGGCGCCGGCCGGGTCGTCCATCTCCTCGGCCGCCATCGACAGGGCGGTGCGCAGCGCGAGGCCCGCAGCCGTGCCGTTGGCGATCAGCCGGGCCAGCTCGGGGAGCTGGCCGATGAACTTTTCGGTGCGTTTGGTGCGCTGCCAGCCGAGGAAGGCGTTGCCGCCCCAGACCGCGAGCAGGCCGAAGACCGGCCCGAAGAACGGTGCGAGGAGTACGTGGCCCACCGCCCACAGCGCGGCCATCGCGCCCAGGACGTACGCGACGTACTCGCCCGCCGTCAGCTCCAGGCCGGTGGACTGGAGCTTCAGCCGGATCGACCGGCCCAGGCGGGTGCCGCGCAGCCGCTGGTCGAGGGCGCCGAAGGGGCGGTCCCGCTCCCCGGTCCCCGCGGCACCGGGCCCGGTGTGGCCGGCGCCGTCGGGACCGGCGGACAGCCGCGTCAGCAGCGCGCGCCGGGCGGCGCGGCCGGTGGCGTACACGTAGAAACCGGCGACCGCGAGGACCAGGGCGCCCAGCGCCAGGCTGAGGGTGACCCGTGCCGCGCCGCTGTCCAGGGCGATGCCCATCTGCGCTTCGACTGCTGCCACTACCGCGCCTCTCTGGTGGCCAGTTGGCTGTCGTCCAGGTGGACGCCGAACGCCTGCGGGATCTGTTCGCCCGCCAGGTACAGCCGGTCGGCGATGGCGCGCGGTATCGGGTAGTGCCGGAACCGGCCGTGCACGGTGCCGTCGGGGGTGAGCGGTTCGGCGCGGAACTCGGCGACGGTGGCGAGGGTGAACGGCTGCCGGCCGTGCGAGGCGAGCACGGCGATCTCGCTGAGGCGGCGGGTGCCGTCCGGGTGCCGCACCAGCTGGACCACGACGTCCACGGCGCTGTTGATCTGGTCGCGCAGCGCCTCGAAGGGGACCTTGATCTCGGACATGGAGGCCAGGGTCTGCAGGCGCAGCAGCGCGTCCTCGGCGCTGTTGGCGTGGACCGTGGCGAGCGAGCCGTCGTGGCCGGTGGACATGGCCTGGAGCATGTCGAGGGTCTCCCCGCCGCGCACCTCGCCGACGATGACGCGGTCGGGGCGCATGCGCAGGGAGTTGCGCACCAGGTCGCGGATGGTGACCTCGCCCTTGCCCTCGATGTTGGGGGGCCGGGACTCCAGGCGGATGACGTGGCTCTGCTGGAGCTGGAGTTCGGCGGCGTCCTCGACGGTGACGATGCGCTCGCCCTCGGGGATCAGGCCGGAGAGCGCGTTGAGGAGCGTGGTCTTCCCGGAGCCGGTGCCGCCGGAGACGATGATGTTGAGCTTGGCCCGGACCAGTCCGGCCAGCAGCAGCACCAGGTGCTCGTCCAGGGTGCCGAAGCCGACGAGTTCGGCGAGGGCGTAGGCGCGCGGGAAGCGGCGGATGGTGAGGGCGGGGCCGGAGAGGGACAGCGGCGGGATGATGACGTTGACCCGTTCGCCGGTGGGGAGGCGGGCGTCGACCATCGGGTTGGACTCGTCCACGCGGCGGTTGACGGTGGACACGATCCGTTCGATGGTCTGCATGAGCTGTTCCTCGGAGGCGAAGCGCAGCGGCAGTTGTTCGACGCGGCCGGAGCGTTCGACGAAGATCTGGTCGGGTCCGTTGACCATGATCTCGGTGATGGAGGCGTCCTCCAGCAGGGGTTCGAGGATGCCGAGGCCCAGGGCCTCGTCGACGACGCGGCGGATGAGCAGGGCGCGCTGCTGGGTGGAGAGGACCGGTCCCTCGCGGCTGAGGATGTGGCCGAGGACGCGCTCCAGGCGGTCGCGGCGGTCGGCCGTGGAGAGCGCCGACATCTCGGCGAGGTCGATCTCCTCCAGCAGTTTGGCCCGGTAGACGGCGACGAGGCGGTCCTGGTCGCCGGGTCCGGGGCCGGCCCCCGGTTCCTGCTGGGCGTGGACGCGTGCTCTCAGGCCCATCGTCGGCCTCCCTTCGTCAGTCGCATGGCATGGTCACCGTCTTGCTGGCCTCGCCGAGGTTGTGCAGGAAGGGCAGGACGGAGGGCACCGTGACGTGCGCGGTGACGGTGGCCTCGTCGCCGCAGGCGGAGAGTTCGAAGCGGGTGTTCGCCGCCAGCCAGCCGCTCATCGCGGCCCGCCCGCTGGTCTGGTACAGGTCGGCGATCTCGTCCTGGGAGGCGGTACGGGCGGCGGCGCGGGCCGCCGATCCGGCCTGGAGTGCCGTGTAGCCGGCGATGCCGAGCTGGAGCGCGGCCAGCGCGACGATCAGCAGCAGCGGCAGCCAGCCGGCGAACTCGACGGCGGTGACGCCCCGGTCGCCGCGCGGGGTGCGGGGGGTGCGGGGGGTGCGGGCCCGGCGCCTCACGGTCCCTCCTCGACGGCGCCCGCGGTGCCGGAGATGGTGATGGGGAGGTTGAACGCGCCGGGGAAGAGCACCGGCACCCGGAGTTCGACGCGGGCCTGCCGGACCTCTCCCTGGAGCGGACAGGACACGCTCATCGACCAGGAGTCGGGGATGTGGGCGCGGGCGGCCTCGCCGCAGGCGCCTTCGCCGCCGCCGGCCGCGGCCCCGGCGCGGGCGGCCTCGTCGGCGGCGTTGCCCGCGAGGTGGAAGCCATAGCCGATGACGGCGCACTGGAGGGCGACCGCGAGCATCAGCAGGATGAGGGGGAACATCCCGGCGAACTCGACGAGCACGGCGCCCCGGTCGGACCGGGCGGCGCGCACGGAGCGCGCGGCGGGCCGGGTGGAGGGGACGGCCCGGGTGAAGGGGGCGCGGCGCGCGGCGCGGGCGGGGAGCGCGCGGTGCCCGGACGGCGCGGGCCCGGCGCCGTCCCGGAGC
>NZ_JBHWJL010000045.1:0-26545 GCF_042731495.1 Streptomyces sp. NPDC059853 | reverse complement strand
GGTTCCGGCCCTGCCGCGTGCCCGGCACAACGCACCGGCCGGCCGACGCGCTCCCGTGCTCATCCGCGCGGGGCACCCCGGCGCGGCGGGCCTCAGCCGGCCGCACGCGGGCGCCGCCCGGCACCGGGGACGGCACCGGCCGCCGCGAGGACCGCCACCTGGGTGGCCAGGGCGGGCAGCAGGCCGAGCACCGGATGCCAGTGGATCAGCAGCGCTCCGGCGACGGCCCCCGCGAGCAGGGCCACCGGGGCGGCGAGCCGGCGCCGTCTGCGGGGCGGTTCGCCGACGGCCAGCGCGGTCAGGGTGCTGGTGATGACCGTGGTGGGCAGGTCGGCGACGCCGAGCCGGCGCACGGCCCCGCCCTGGAGCCCCATGGCCAGCCCGAGCAGCCCGGCCAGCGCATCGCGGGACGCCACCGGCCACACCACGACGACCAGCAGCAGCAGCGCGGTGCTCCCGCCCAGCGCCACGCTGATCCGGGCGGGCCAGCCGCCGGCCGGCGCCGTGTGCCGGGTCAGCCGCCCGGCCGCGACCGCGCCGGCCACGAACCCCAGCAGTGCGATGCCGGTGCGCAGCAGCGGCACCTCGCCGTGTCCCGCGGCGGCGAAGCCGAGCAGTGCCACGTTGCCGGTCATGTTCGCGGTGAACACCTGGTCGAGGGTCAGATAGCTGACGGCGTCCACCGAGCCCGTCGCGAAGGTGAGGGCGATGAGCAGGGTCACCCGCAGCTCGCCGTGCGCCACCGCTGCCTCCTTCCCGTGCCGGATGTCCGCTTCTCACCCTGTCCGGCCGCCGCCGGGCCCGCATCCGCCCGCTCCCCCGGACGCCGTCCGCCCGGGTGCCGTACCGGGCGGGCATCCGTAGGCTGGCCGAATGAAGATGCTGATGAACGTTCCGGAACGGGTGGTCTCCGACGCGCTGCGCGGAATGGCCCTGGCGCACCCGGAGTTGGTCGTCGACGTCGACAACCGGGTGATCGTCCGCCGGGACGCCCCGGTGGCCGGCAAGGTGGGCCTGGTCTCCGGCGGCGGCTCCGGGCACGAGCCGCTGCACGGCGGGTTCGTGGGGCACGGCATGCTGGACGCCGCCTGTCCGGGGGAGGTCTTCACCTCGCCGGTCCCCGACCAGATGGTGCGGGCCGCCGCGGCCGTGGACAGCGGCGCCGGGGTGCTGCTGATCGTCAAGAACTACACCGGTGACGTCCTCAACTTCGACATGGCCGCCGAACTGGCCGATGACGAGGGGGTACGGATCGCGAAGGTCCTGGTGCAGGACGACGTGGCCGTCACGGACAGCACCTACACGGCCGGCCGGCGCGGCACGGGCGGCACGCTGTTCGTGGAGAAGCTGGCCGGGGCCGCCGCCGAGGAGGGCGCGGACCTGGACCGGGTGGCCGCCATCGCCCGGCAGGTCGCGGACTCCTCGCGCAGCTTCGGGGTGGCGCTCAGCGCCTGCTCCACCCCCGCCAAGGGCGGCCCCACCTTCGATCTGCCGGAGGGCGAGCTGGAGCTGGGCATCGGCATCCACGGCGAGCCGGGCCGGGAGCGGCGCGCCATGATGACCTCGGGCGAGATCGCCGATGTGGCGGTGGACGCGCTGCTGGAGGATCTGCGCCCGGACGGTCCGGTGCTGGCGCTGGTCAACGGGACGGGCGGTACGCCACTGCTGGAGCTGTACGGCTTCAACGCCGAGGTGCAGCGCGTGCTGACGGAGCGCGGGGTGGCGGTGGCGCGTACCCTCGTCGGCAATTACGTGACCTCGCTCGACATGGCGGGCGCCTCGGTGACGCTGTGCCAGGTGGACGAGGATCTGCTGCGGTTGTGGGACGCCCCGGTGAGCACGCCGGGGCTGCGCTGGGGCCGCTGAGACCGGGAGGGTGAGGACCAGGATGGACGCGGAGTTCTTCCGCCGCTGGCTGACCGCGACGGCGCGGACGGTGGAGCGGGAGGCCGGCCGGCTCACCGAGCTGGACTCGGCCATCGGCGACGCCGACCACGGTGCCAATCTGCGGCGCGGCTTCCAGGCGGTGACCGAGGCCCTTCAGGCACGGGATCCGCAGCAGCCGGACACCCCCGGCGCGGTGCTGACGCTGGCCGGCCGGACGCTGGTGTCCAAGGTCGGCGGCGCCTCGGGGCCGCTGTACGGCACGCTGCTGCGGCGTACCGGCAAGGCGCTGGGGGACGCTCCCGAGGTGTCGGACGCCGACCTGCGGGCGGCGCTGGAGGAGGGGGTGCGGGCGGTCGGGACGCTGGGCAAGTCGGAGGCGGGTGACAAGACCATGCTGGACGCGCTGTACCCGGGCGTCGCGGCGCTCGCCGAGTCCTATCCGGCGGCCCGGGACGCGGCGGCGCGCGGCGCCGAGGCCACGATCCCGCTGCGGGCGCGGCGCGGCCGGGCGAGCTATCTGGGCGAGCGCAGCATCGGTCACGAGGATCCGGGGGCGGCGTCCTCCGCGCTGCTGTTCGCCACGCTCGCGGAGGTGGCGGGCGATGTCTGAGACGCGGCAGCCGATGGTCGGGATCGTGCTGGTCTCGCACAGCAAGGAGGTGGCCGAGTCGGTGGCGCGGCTGGCGGCCGGGCTGGCCGGGGGTGGCACACCGGCGCCGGTGGCGGCGGCAGGCGGCGACGCGGACGGTGGTCTGGGCACCAGCGCGGAGCTGATCACCCGGGCCGTGCGGCAGGTGGACGGGGGCGCGGGGGTGGCGGTGCTGGCCGATCTGGGCAGCGCGGTGCTCACGGTGCAGGCGCTGCTGGCGGAGGGGGACGAACTGCCGCCGCACACCCGGCTGGTGGACGCGCCGTTCGTGGAGGGCGCGGTGGCGGCGCTGGTGACGGCCTCGGCGGGGGCGGAGCTGGCCGCGGTGGCGGCGGCGGCCTCGGACGCGTACGAGTACCGCAAGATGTGACGGAGCCGGGCCGCCCCACGACCTCCCCCGGCTCCGGTCCGCTGCCCGGTGGAAGGGCGGTGAACGCCGTCTTGGGCGGCTTCCCGGCCGGCCGTTGCCCGCGACGGGCCGTCAGACCCGCGCCGGTGCGGGAGCGGGCAGGTAGGAGGCGATGTTGCGCCAGGCACGCTCGACGTAGTCCTCCTTCTCACCGACCGGGGCGACATAGCGCAGCGCGGCTTCGGCCGCTCCGTCGCCCTCCAGGCGGGCGATGATCCAGGCGGCGAGGTAGTGCGCGGCCAGGCAGCCGCCGGCGGTGGCGATGTTGTCCTTGGCGTAGAAGGGCTGATCGAGGACCTCGACGCCGGCGGCGACGACCCACGGCTTGGTGATGAGGTCGGTGCAGGCGGGGATGCCGTCGAGGAGGCCGAGCCGGGCCAGCACGAGCGCGCCCGAACACTGCGCCGCGATGAGCTGACGCGAGGGGTCCAGGCCTCGCAGGACCTTCATGATGGCCGGATCTTCGGTGACCTCGCGCGTGGCGACGCCGCTGCCGACCACGACGGCGTCAGCGGCGCACGCCTCCTCAAGCGTGGACATCTGCTCGATGACCACCCCGTTCATCGACGTCACCCTGGGGCCGGGGGTCGCGAGGGTGACGCGCCAGTCATCCGTCTTGACGCGGTTGAGCACACCGAGGGCGATCAGGGAGTCGAGCTCGTTGTAGCCCTCGAACGTGAGGATGGCGATGTGCACGACAGTTGTCCTTTCCGGATGGGAGGACCCGACGGTAAGGATCCGGGATCAGGACAGTCAAAGAATTGTCATGGATACAATCCGGTGCATGGCAGCCTCGCGCTACAAAGAGCTGGTCGACACGCTCGCGTCCGGCATCAGGACCGGGCGCCTCGCCCCGGGGACGCGGCTGCCGACCCACCGTGCTCTCGCCGCCCGCGAGGGCATCGCCGTGGTGACCGCGACCCGGGTCTACGCCGAGTTGGATGCGATGGGCCTGGTGAGCCGGGAGCAGGGCCGCGGCACGTTCGTGCGGGACATCGCGGTCCCCGCCGGGCACGGCATCGATCAGCGAGCCGTCGCCGCGGGCACGGTCGACCTCAACTTCAACCACCCCTCGCTGCCCGGCCAGGCCGATCTCCTGCGGCAGGCCCTGCGCGAGGTGGCGACCTCCGGTGATCTCGACTCGCTGCTGCGCTACCAGCCACACCGAGGACGTCCCCAGGACAGGGCCTCCGTCGCGCGACACCTGGGACGCCGGGGAATCACCGCCGACGCGGAGCAGGTCCTCATCACCAACGGCGCCCAGCACGGCCTGGCCATCACCATCATGGCCACGCTGAGCGCCGGCGACGTCGTCGCGGTCGACGCACTCACCTACCCAGGATTCAAGGTGCTCGCGCACGCCTTCCATCTCGACCTGGAGCCCATCCCCGCCGCCGCCGGCGGACCGGATCTCGATGCCCTGGAGAGGCTGTGCGCGACCCGCCCGGTGCGCGCGATCTACACCATGCCCACCCTGCACAACCCTCTGGGCTGGGTCATGCCGGCGACCGACCGCGCCCGCCTGATCGGGATCGCCCGCCGGCACGGCACGCTCATCATCGAGGACGCCGCATACGCCTACCTGGTCGAGGACCCGCCCCCGCCCCTGGCCGCGACCGCGCCGGACATCACCGTGTACGTCTCCGGGCTTTCCAAGTCCGTCGCCACCGGCCTGCGGGTCGGCTTCGTCCTCGCCCCGCCATCCGCGGTGCCCTCGCTCGAACGCGCCATCCGGGCGACCACCTGGAACACCCCCGCCCTCACCACCGCCATCGCCTGCCGCTGGCTCGACGACGGCACGGTGAACCAGCTGGAAGCGCGGAAACGAAACGACGCCAGGGCGCGCCAGACGCTCGTCAGGCAGGAACTGGAGGGCCTCCCGCTGATCGGCCATCCCTCGTCCTACTTCACCTGGCTGCCGCTGCCCGAGGACGCACGCGCCGACCGCCTGACCGCCACCCTCGCGCGCCGGCGCATCTCCGTCACCACGGCGGAGCCGTTCACCACTTCGACGCACACACCGCAGGCGATCCGCCTCGCCCTGGGCTCGGCCGATCCGGACACCCTCCGGTCGACGCTGCGCACCGTGCGCCGGGTCGCCGCCGAAGACGCCACCGCCTGAGCTTCGGGCTCCGGCGCCGCCGGCGACGCCGCCGCCGGGCCGCCGGTGCTTCCCGGCCTGCCGGGCAAGGCCGCCGGCGTCCCGCGTGCCCCAGCCGGGAGCCGTGCCCGGTGGGCCCTTACCCCCGGCGGTCCGCCTCTCCTAGGGTGGGGCCATGGCTACTCCGGATTTCATTCGTGAGCTGCGGCGCAGCGCCGGTCAGCAGTTGCTGTGGCTGCCGGGGGTGAGCGCCGTCGTCCTGGACGAGGCGGACCGGGTGCTGCTGGTGCGCCGCTCGGACAACGGCGCGTGGACACTGATCGGCGGTATCCCGGACCCCGGTGAGGAGCCGGGCGAGGCCATCGTGCGCGAGGTGTACGAGGAGACGGCGGTGCGGGTCGTGCTGGAGCGGGTGCTGTCCGTGGGGGCGACCCCGCCGGTGGAGTATCCGAACGGGGACCGCTGCCAGTACATGAACATCTGTTTTCTGGCCCGGCGGGCCGGTGGCACGGCGCGGGTGAACGACGACGAGTCCTCGGAGGTGGGCTGGTTCCCGCTGGACGCGCTGCCGCCGCTGGACGGCCTTCAGCTGGAGCGGATCGCGCGGGCGCGGTCCGGCGAGGCGGCCACCTGGTTCGCGCCGCCGGTGAGCGAGCGGGTCTCGGGGTAGCGCAGCGCGGCGTCCGGCAGGGACGCCTCCCGTCCGCCGGCCAGGACCAGCAGCGCGCCGGTGGCCGGGGCGTCCGGCGCGGGGGCCGCCCCGATGCGGCGCAGGGCCTGGGCGGCGACGGCGTCGGCCGAGCCGTACAGCGGCAGCGGGCCGAGGTGGGCGAGGCGTTCCCGGATGGGCCGGGTGACGAGTTCGTAGTGGGTGCAGCCGAGCACCAGCGCGGTGGTGTCGGGCGGGGTCAGCTCGGCGGCGGCGGCCACGGCGGCGTCGACGGCGCGGGCGTCGGCGCGTTCCACCGCGTCGGCGAGGCCGTGGCAGGGGACTTCGGTGACCGTGGCGCCGGCGGCGAACTCGGCGATCAGCCGGCGCTGGTAGGGGCTGCCGGTGGTGGCCGGGGTGGCCCAGATGGCGAAGGGGGCGCCCGCGGCGGCGGCCGGTTTGATGGCGGGCACGGTGCCGATGACGGGGATGCCCGGTTCGAGGGCGGCCCGGATGGTGTCCAGCGCGTGGACGGAGGCGGTGTTGCAGGCGACGATCAGCGCGTCGGGCCGGTAACGGGCCGCCGCCCGGGCGCAGGCGAGCGCCCGGGCGGTGATGTCCCGCGGTTCCCTGGGGCCCCAGGGCATGCCCTCGGGGTCGCCGGAGAGCAGCAGGGTGGCGTCGGGCCGCTGCCGGCGTACGGCCGCGGCGGCGGCCAGCAGTCCGAGACCGGAGTCGACGAGTGCGATCTTCACACCCAGCAGCCTACGTGCGCGGCAGGGGATTCACTTGCTGCCGGGGGTCCACTGCATGCCCCAGCCGTAGGCGTGGTCCACGGTGCGCTGCGGGCTGACCCGGGGCTCGGGCACCAGGTAGCGGGCCTCGCGCTGGACGACCAGTTCGCCGTTCTCGTTGGTGAGCAGGGCCAGGGCGCACACCGGGGAGTCGACGGTGCACTCGTCGAGGGTGAACTCGACCGGGGCGCCCTGCTGCGGGGTGAGGGTGACGGTGGCGGAGATGTCGCGGAAGCTGGCGGCGCCGGAGTAGATGGTTACGAAAATCACGATGCGACGCAGCTCACGTACGTGATCGAGATTGATGGTGAGGTTCTCGCCCGCGGCCACGGCGCCGGTGCGGTCGTCGCCGTCGAGGTGGATGTACGGGGGCTGGTGCAGCGCGCCGAAGGCGTTGCCGAGGGCCTGGACGACGCCCTTGCGGCCGTCCGCCAGCTCGAAGAGGGCGCACAGGTCCAGGTCGAGGGCGCCGCCCATGGCCTTGCTGAACCGCTGCTTCCAGCTCTGCTGCTCCTGGACGCGCTCCTGCCAGTTGAGGTTGACGCGGATGGTGCCGGAGGTGGCGCCCTGCTTGGCCAGGGAGATGGTGGGGGCGCTCTTGGTGAGGGTGACCTTGCTCAGCCGGACGGGCGCGGCGGCCGGCGCGGGAGCGGACGGCGGGGCGGCCTGGGCCGGCACGGGCGCGGGGGCGGCGGCCGGAGCGGGTGCCGGGGCGTCGTCCACGGAGATGCCGAAGTCGGTGGCGAGACCGGCGAGCCCGGAGTCGTAGCCCTGGCCGACCGCGCGGAACTTCCAGCCGCCGCCGCGCCGGTACAGCTCGCCGAGCACGAAGGCGGTCTCGGTGCTGGCGTCCTCGCTGTCGAAGCGGGCGAGTTCGGCGCCGGTGTCGGTGTCGAGGAGCCGGATGTACAGCCCCTGCACCTGGCCGAAGGCCCCGCCGTCGGCGGAGGCGGCCAGCACCACGGTCTCGATGCCGGGCTCCACGGAGGCCAGGTCGACGCTCAGCCGGTCGGCGACGACCGCGCCCGCGGGCTGCTTGCCGTCGTACCGGACGGCGCCGGAGGCGTGCCGGGGCTGGTTGTAGAAGACGAAGTCCTCGTCGGAGCGCACCTTGCGGTGGGCGAGCAGGAGGGCCGAGGCATCCACGTCGGGGGCGCCGGAGGCGGTCTGCCAGCCGATCTCGACACGTACCGACCGTGCCGTCACCGGGACATTCGCACCTTTGAGCATCTTCGCTTCCTTCGCGTCGGGTGGCCGGGCCGGCGCCGTTGTCCTCGGGGCGCTTCATCAACTATGCCACCACGGTGTCAACTGCCCTCGGGGACGCCCCCGGTGCTCCGCGGACCCCGGCACGTGATCACCCATCGGATGCTTTTCTCCGGTTTTCCCGGTATTCACGGGTATCGCGTGCTCGGGGTACCTCCAGGGACGGCAAAAGAGCGGCCAATCGCTCTCCCCAACCACCTCACGGTGGGCTTAACTTATGGAGCATGACCTCCCCGCGCCCCTACGGCGGTGGCTACTCCTCACCGTCATTCCCTGACACGCCCATCTACGACAGGTTGGTGGCCGAGCGGGGAACCCCGCAGATCGCCCCCATCCGGGTCTCGCTGCCCTACGACCAGTTGCACGGATTCCCCTCCAGTGGGCCCGCGCCGAGCCCGCAGCCCGCCCTTCCGGCGCTGCCCGCGCTGCCCTCGGCCGTCTCCGCGCCCGCCGCGCCGGCCGCGCAGCAGCACGGTTACCCGTCCGGCGGGTACGGCGACCACCACGCGGCGATGCCGGTGCGCCAGCAGCTCCCGGCGCCCGCGCCGCAGGCGCCGGCCGCCTACATACCCCAGCAGACCCCGGCCCAGCGGCCGTACCCGGGCCAGCAGGGCGGTCCCGCCCCGGCCCCGCAGCAGATGCGTCCGGCGGCCGCGCCCCGGCCGGCCGCGCCGCGCCCGATGCAGCCGGGCGGCGGCTACGGCTATCCGAACCAGGGGCACAGCCAGGGGCAGGGCCAGAACTACGCGCAGGCCGCCCAGCCGTCACCGGGGTACCAGGGTCAGTACCCCGGACAGCAGCAGCCGCACCAGCAGCAGCACCCGTATCCGGGTGCCGCCCCGCAGGGCCAGGGTCAGGGTCAGGGGCACCAGGGCGGCTACTGGAGCGAGCAGTAGGGCCGGGGCGCGGGTCGGACCGGCGAGGCCGTGCCTGCGCCGGTCGTCTCCGGTCACCGCGGCCGCGTCCGCCGGGCGGCCCGGCCCGTGCGGGGGAGCCGGGCGAATCCCCCGCGAGGGCCGGTGGCCGTCATGTCCGAAAAGCGGCGGCGGAAAGCGGTCAGATTTCCACGTCCTCCAGAATGCCGAGGGCGTCGGGCACCAGCACGGCGGCGGAGTAGTAGGCACTGACGAGGTAGGAGATCACCGCCTTGTCGTTGATCCCCATGAAACGGACGTTGAGGCTGGGTTCGTATTCATCGGGAATTCCCGTCTGGTGCAGCCCGACGACGCCCTGGTTCTCCTGCCCGGTGCGCAGCGCCAGGATCGAACTGGTACCGGCCGGGGTCACCGGGATCTTGTCGCACGGCAGCAGCGGGATACCGCGCCAGGACCGCAGCCGTACCCCGTCGACCTCGGTGTCCTGCGGGTAGATGCCCCGTGCGCTGCACTGCCGGCCGAAGGCGGCGATGGTGCGCGGATGGGCGAGCAGGTACTGGGTCTTGCGGCGGCGTGCGATCAGCTCGTCGAGGTCGTCGGGGGTCGGCGGCCCGGTGCGGGTGTGGATGCGCTGGCGCAGGTCGGCGTTGTGCAGCAGGCCGAACTCGCGGTTGTTGACCAGCTCGTGCTCCTGCCGCTCGCGCAGCGCCTGCACGGTCAGCCGCAGCTGCTGCTCGACCTGGTCCATGGGTTCGCTGTAGAGGTCGGCGACCCGGGTGTGGACCCGCAGCACGGTCTGCGCGACGCTCAGCTCGTACTCGCGGGGGTGCAGGTCGTACTCGACGTAGGTGCCCGGGAGTTCGGGCTCCCCCGCGTGGCCCGCGACGAGCGCGATGTCGGCCTCGCCGCGCTTGTTGCGGGCCGGTGCGTCGCGGGTGGCCGCGGCCACCGCGTCCAGATGGCCGCGCAGCACGGGCGCCACATCGGCCACGGCCCGTACCCGGGCGAGCGGCAGGGCGAGCACGGTGGCGCGGGTGACGGCCTTGAGGGTGTGCGGCCAGCGGGTGGGGCCGGTGGCGGCCAGGGCCTCGTCGCCGGTGTAGTCGCCGTCGGCGAGGGTGCCGAGTTCGGCGGCGTCGTCGTAGGCGGCGGGGCCGAGCTTCCTGATCTTGCCGTGGGCGATGAGCAGCACCTCCTCGACGGTGTCGCCGAGGGTGGCGATGCGGTCGCCGGGCCCGTACTCCCGCTGTTCGCAGTGGCCGGCCAGGGTGGTGAGCAGTTCCTGGTCGGTGAGCCCGTGCAGCGCGGGCAATTCGGTGAGCTGGGCCGGGATCACCCGGACCTGCGCGCCGGAACTGACGAATTCCACCCGGCCGTTTCCGACGGTGTGGCTCAGGCGGCGGTTCACCCGGAAGGTGCCGGCCGACACCTGCACCCACGGCAGGATTTTCAGCAGCCAGCGGGAGGAAATCCCCTGCATCTGCGGGGGTGTTTTGGTGGTGCTGGCGAGATTGCGGGCGGCCGCGGTGTCGAGACTGGTGGCGGAGCGTTCCGGCACGGCGGCGGGATCGGTGGAGGTGGTCATGGTCAGTGCCCGATCTCCACGTCTTCGAGGATGCCGAGCGCGTCCGGAACGAGTACGGCCACCGAGTAGTAGGCGCTCACCAGATAGGAGATGACGGCCTTCTCGTTGATGCCCATGAAACGGACGGAGAGGCTGGGCTGGTATTCGTCGGGAATCCCGGTGCGGTGCAGCCCGATCACCCCCTGGTTCTTCTCCCCGGTGCGCAGGGCGAGGATCGAGGTGGTGCCCCGCTCGGTGACCGGGATCTTGTCGCAGGGCAGCACGGGGACGCCGCGCCAGGCGGGGACGGCGTGGCCGTCGATGTCGGCGCTGCCGGGGTAGAGGCCGCGTTCGCTGAGCTGCCGGCCGAAGGCGGCGATGGCCTTGGGGTGGGCCAGGATGACGCTGGGTTCCTTCCAGACGGAGGCCAGCAGGTCGTCGAGGTCGTCGGGGGTGGGCGGCCCGGAGCGGGTGTGGATGCGCTGGCGCAGGTCGGCGTTGTGCAGCAGGCCGAACTCGCGGTTGTTGACCAGCTCGTGCTCCTGGCGCTCGCGCAGCGCCTCGATGGTGAGGCGCAATTGCTCCTCGACCTGGTTCATCGGCTCGTTGTAGAGGTCGGCGACCCGGCTGTGGACGCGCAGCACGGTCTGGGCGACGCTCAGCTCGTACTCGCGCGGGCTGAGGTCGTAGTCCACGAAGGTGCCGGGCAGTTCGGGCTCTCCCGCGTGGCCCGCGGCGAGTTCGATGGCGGATTCGCCGTGCGCGTCGTAGCGGCGGGCGGCCTCGCGGGTGCCGGCTTCGGCGAGGTGGGCGCGCAGGGCGGCGGAGCGGTCCCGTACCCGCTCGAACGCGGCCCGGTCCAGGGTGAGTACGGTGCCGCTGGTGAGCGCGGTCAGACCGTGTTCCAGGACGCCGGGGTCGCCGTCGGCGAGGGCGGCGTCGCCGTAGAAGTCGCCGTCGGCGAGCACCCGGAACTCGGTCTCGGAGTCGTAGAATCCGGCGCCGCGCTCGCTGAGCTTTCCGTGCGCGATCAGGACCACGGTGTCGGCGGGGGCGCCGGCTTCCAGGATCGTTTCTCCGGGAACGAAATCGCGCTGCACACAGGCGGCGGCCAATTCCCCGAGAACGTCGGGGTCGGTGAATCCGGCCAGCGGCGGGAGTTCGCCGAGTTCGGCGGGGATGACGCGTACCTCGGCGCCGGTGGACACGAATTCCACCCGGCCGTTTCCGACGGTGTGACTCAGGCGGCGGTTCACCCGGAACGTGCCGCCCGAAACCTGCGTCCAGGGAAGAACTTTGAGCAGCCACCGGGAGGTGATCCCCTGCATCTGCGGGGGCGTCTTGGTGGTGGTGGCGAGATTACGGGCGGCCGCGGTCGCCAGGCTCAGCTGGGAGTGCGGCTCGGCGCCCTGCGCGGACGGATCCGTCGAAGTCGTCATGGAGCGAGACGGTAGGAGGAGCGAAAGTCCTACGGCAATCACTCAAAAGAGAGCGGCATTTGAGGATTCTCGTAAAATCATCAGGGGTAACCCGGCGGTCACCCCTGGACTTTCCTCACACTCCGCCATCGGGACCTCACCATCCGTCACTCTCCCGGGCGAGGGCGATCGGATGTGCGAGATAGGGTTTACGCAGGCCGCTGCGGTCATCCCATCAGCCCGCAGCACGCTACGGTGGGTCCTCGTACGCGTGTCAGCGCGCTCCGTCATCGCATCAGGTTGGGGCACACAAGTCCATGGCAGAAGGCTCGGTCCAGGTCACGCACACCGGAACTTCCCGCTGGCGGCGCCGGACCGCCGTCTATGGCACCGTCGCCGAAGCCCTGGCCGCCGCCGCCGACGGCGACATCCTGGTCCTGGGCCCCGGCACCTACCGCGAGAACCTGGTGATCGAGCAGTCCGTCACCGTACGCGGCCCCGAGGAGAAGGACGGCTCGGCGCGCATCGCCCCGGCCGAGGGCGTACCACTGACCGTCCGCGGCTCCGCCATCGTGCAGCGGCTGCGCATCGAGGGCCAGGACATCGCGGCCCCCGCCGTCCTCATCGAGAACAGCACCCCGGAACTGAGCGAGTTGCTCATCCGCACCTCCTCCGCCTCCGGCATCGAGGTGCGCGGCGGCGCCCGGCCCACCGTGCGGCGCTGCGAGGTCAGCAACGCCACCGGCGTCGGCATCGGCGTCGGCGACGGGGCGGGCGGCCTGTTCGAGGAGTGCGAGGTCGCCGAGTCGGGGCAGGCCGGTGTCTCGGTCCGCGGCCCGGCCCATCTGCGGCTGGAACGCTGCCGGGTGCGGCGCGGCCAGGGCTCGGGGCTCTCCGTGGTGGGCGGGGACAGCGCGGTGGACGCGGTGGACTGCGACTTCCACGACATCAAGGGCGCCGGGATACGCCTGGCGGACCGCGCCACCGCCCATCTGACGGACTGCCGGGTCAGCGCCACCACGGGGGACGGCGTCACCCTGGAGTCGGACGCCGTTCTGACCCTGACGGACTCCGAGATCCACGACATCCCGGAGAACGCCCTGGATCTGCGGTCGCGTTCGGTGCTCACCCTGGTGCGCTCCACGGTGCGGCGCTTCGGCCGCAACGGGGTGTCGGTGTGGGACCCGGGCACGCACGTCGACGCCCATCACACCCGGATCCACGAGTCGACCGGCGACTATCCGGCGGTGTGGGTCAGCGACGGCGCCACGACCGTCCTGGAGTCGTGCACCGTCGATCATGTGCCCGACGCGCTGTTCGTGCTGGACTCCGGGTCGCGGGCCGATGTGGTGGACAGCGAGATCGAGCACGTGCGCGGTTCGGCGATCTCGGTGAGCGACGGGGCCACCGCCCGGGTGGAGGCCACCCGGATGCACCGGGTGGGCACCGGCGCCTGGTTCCGGGACCAGGGCAGCGGCGGCACCGTCACCGGCTGCACCATCGACCAGGCGACCACGGGCGTCATCATCAGCAAGGACGCCGATCCGGCCGTCGAGGACTGCGTCATCACCGCGCCCGCCGAAGCCGGCTTCTACGTCTCGGCGCGCGGCCGGGGGACGTTCACCCGCTGCCGGGTGACGGGCTCGCGCGGCTACGGCTTCCACATCATCGACGGCTGCCGCAGCGAACTCATCCGCTGCCGCACCGAGCGGTGCTCGCGGGGCGGCTACGTGTTCTCCGAGAACGGCCCGGTGCTGACCGACTGCCACAGCGACGAGGCGATCGCCCCGGGCGACCGCGTGGCGGCCGAGCCGGCCGCGCCCGCGGTCCCGGCGCGGGCCACCGCGACGGCGACGGCGCAGGCCCAGCAGCCGGCGGCGGCCGAGGCGGACACCGCGCCGGACGCGGCGCCGGTGGCCGAAAGCCGCCCCTCGGACGAGGTACTGGCCGAACTGGAGTCCCTGGTCGGCCTGGACAGCGTCAAGCTGGAGGTCAAGGCCCTCATCGACATGATCGAGGTGGGCCGGCGCCGCCAGGCGGCCGGGCTCAAGGCCGCCTCGGTCCGCCGCCACCTGGTGTTCACCGGCGCCCCCGGCACCGGCAAGACCACGGTGGCCCGGCTGTACGGCGAGATCCTGCACTCGCTCGGCGTGCTGGAGCGGGGCCACCTGGTGGAGGTCTCCCGGGTGGACCTGGTGGGCGAGCACATCGGTTCGACCGCGATCCGCACCCAGGAGGCGTTCGACCGGGCCCGCGGCGGCGTGCTGTTCATCGACGAGGCGTACGCCCTCTCCCCCGAGGACGCCGGACGCGACTTCGGCCGCGAGGCGATCGACACCCTGGTCAAGCTCATGGAGGACCACCGGGACGCGGTCGTGGTGATCGTGGCCGGCTACACCGCCGAGATGGAGCGCTTCCTGGCCGTCAACCCCGGTGTGGCCTCCCGTTTCTCCCGCACCATCACCTTCGGCGACTACAACGCCGAGGAACTGCTGAGCATCGTCAGCCGGCAGGCGGGCGAGCAGGAGTACGAACTGGGCGAGGGCACCCGCGAAGCGCTGCTGAAGCACTTCACCGACCTGCCCAAGGGCCCCACCTTCGGCAACGGCCGCACCGCGCGCCAGACGTTCGAGGCGATGGTCGAACGGCACGCGGGCCGGGTGGCCCAGCTGCCCGACCCCAGCACCGAGGAGCTGACCCTGCTGTACCCGGAGGATCTGCCGCCGCTGTAGGAACGGCGGGAGCCGGTGTCCCGTGCCCGGCCGCTGCCGTCCGGTGCCCGCCGCCGATCCGGTGGCGCGCCGGGCACCGCGTCCGCTACGCCTCCGCCTCCACCGTGCCCGCCGCCTCCCCCGGCTGCTGGCGCGGCACCGCCGGCTCCGGGCGGCCGGCCGCCAGCCGCTGGAAGAGCGCCGCCCGGGTCTCCGCGAAGGCCGGGTCCGCGGCGTAGTCCCCGTGCCCCAGGATCGGCTCGGGCAGCGGCCGGCGCAGATTGCGCCCGTAGTGCAGCGGGTCGGGCAGCGGGCCCACGTCCACCGAGGACCGGCCCACCGGTCCGCCGATCGGATCGGTCTCCCGCCACAGATTGCTCCAGCACGTCATCTCCTCCCCCAGCGCCGCCAGCCGCCGCGTCCCGAAGTACGCCGGGAACCAGCGGCTGTACAGCCGCTCCAGCGGCGAACCGTACGTCAGCAGCGCCACCCTGCTGCGGGTCGCCTGATCCAGCTGCCACACGGCGGCCGCCGCCAGCACACTGCCCTGCGAGTGCCCGGAGATGACGACCCGGCCGCCGGTCGCGTCGATCCAGGTGCCCATCCGCCAGGACAGATCGGGCACCGCGCGCTCCGCGTAGCACGGCGGCGCGAACGGATGCGCCGCGCGCGGCCAGAAGGTGCCCACGTCCCACAGGATGCCGACGGTACGCCGCGCCCCCGCGTCCTTGTACGCGCGGCGGCCCACCGCCAGCAGGGCCAGGACCAGTATTCCGGCCAGCCACGCCCCCAGGGTCTGCGAGAACTCCGCGAACGCCGCCACCGGTCCGGGCGCGTCCGCCGCCACCACCGCGGGCGGCTCCCCGGTCAGCGCGCCGGCCACCACCGCGAGTCCGAGCACCACCGAGGCCGCCGTCAGCCAGCCGATCAGCTGCGGCGCCGAGTCCGTGGCACCGGCCCGGGCGATGGCCGAGGCGATGGCACGGCTGCGCTCGCGATCCGGCGCGCAGCTCTCGTCCGGGTACCGGGCGCGTACGCCGGGCTCCAGCGCGGCGCGGCGGCGCAGCACCGACCGCAGCGCCGCCGCCCCCAGCACCAGCAGCACCACCAGCAGCGCCGGGATGGTGCTGGACTGCCAGCTCAGCTGCACCGGCGGCCCGGCGATCACCGCGTCGGCGGAGCCGGTAAACGCGGACCCGGGCTCCAGCCAGGCGCCGAGCCACTGCACCACCGCGCCGGTGAGCATCCCGGCGAGCGCGCAGGCGATCATCGCCACCGACGCGCCACCGAGCCCCAGCAGCGCGCCCCGGTCCATGCGCGGCGCGTTCCGGTGCAGCCAGAACGCGGTCAGCGCCAGGCCCAGGACGAGCGCCCCCTGGACGATGGCGAGCACCGGGTAGAAACCGTCACCCGCGGGCAGCGCCCCTTCCGCCTCCCAGTGCGGCCGGCTCCACCCGGTGTGCACCAGCGTCACCGCAAGCAGCGCCAGCGCCGCCCAGGGGAGCCCGCTGACGGCCACCGGGGTCTCGGACTCGTCCGGTTCCTCCTCGCTGCGGCCGTGCCCCTTCTCCATGGCCGCCACCGCGATCCAGCCACCGGCGGTCAGCCCGGCCAGCAGCCACCACCCCACCGTGCGGTCGGCGGTGCCCGTGGCGGTGAGCAGCACGGAAGTGACCGTGAGCAGCCCGGCCGCGGTGTGCGCGGCCCGCAGCCGGCTCACCAGGGTGCGCCCGTACCAGAAGCCGGGCAGGCTCAGCAGCGGCCGGTCGGGGCCGTCCGGCAGGGCGCGCACCGGCGGCGAGGCCGACTCGTACGCGCTCCAGGTGCGGTGCGACAGCCACCACAGCAGGGCGACCAGGGCCAGCGGCACGGTGGCGGCCAGGGCGAGCCGGCGGCCCGGCTGCGCCCACCAGCCGCCGTCGGGGCCCCAGAAGCCGAGCCAGGAGGTGTGGGCGGTGCAGGCGGCCGAGGCGCCGCACTGCCAGGCGACCAGGTCGAGCGCCGCCGAGCAGGCCCCGGCCACCAGCAGGACGGTGAGGGAGAGGGCGACGAGCCGGACCAGCAGGTCGTAGAGCCGCTGGGTGCGCCGGGTGCCGCGCACATCGGGGCGCATCCAGTGGGCGAGGTTGACGACCATGAAGGGAAGTAACAGCAGCCACAGGGCGCGTGCGCCGTTGCCCGAGGTGAGGTTGGACCAGGAGTAGGCCTCGCGCAGCGGGGTGGTGTCGCTCCAGGGCCGGTCGGCCGCGTCGTCCGTACGCCGGTGCAGCGAGGCGGTGTTGTCGCCGGTGACGCGGGTGGTGCGGGGGTCCTCCAGCATTTTCTGGGGGGTGGTGCCGCCGACTCCGTGCACCAGCAGTTCCACCGCGGGCTCCGGTGAGGTGTTCATGCTAGAAGGCTTCTCCGCGTCGGTGGTGGTTCGAACATGCGAAGATGACTCCTTCAGCAGCCAATGGGGCGAACGCCGGGGGCTCCCGCGCACGCGCGGACGCCCCCGGCACCCCGGAGAGGATCCCGTGGCCGACAACCAGAACCTGCTGGCTGGGCAGCGACGCGCCCTGATCCTGGAGGAGGTTCGCCGCCGAGGCGGAATCCGGGTCAGCGAGTTGACGCGGATGCTCCAGGTCTCGGACATGACGGTGCGGCGCGACCTGGACGTGCTCGCCCGGCAGGGCACTTTGGAGAAGGTGCACGGCGGGGCGGTCCCGGTCGACCAGGCCCGTACCCACGAGCCCGGCTTCGAGGCCAAGTCGGAGCTGGAGCTGACCGCCAAGAGCGACATCGCCCGCGCGGCGGCGTCCCTGGTCGTGCCCGGCACGGCGGTGGCGCTCGCGGGCGGCACCACGACCTTCGCGGTGGCCCAGCAGCTCGTGGACATCCCCGATCTCACCGTGGTCACCAACTCGGTGCGGGTGGCCGATGTGTTCCACGCCGCACGCCGCCCGGCGGAGGGGCGCGGCGTGGAGAGCGGGGCGGCCACCGTGGTGCTGACCGGCGGGGTGCGTACCCCCTCGGAGACGCTGGTCGGCCCGGTCGCGGACGCGGCCATCGGCTCGCTCCACTTCGACGTGCTGTTCCTCGGGACGCACGGCATCTCGGTGGAGGCGGGCTGTTCCACGCCCAACCTCGCCGAGGCGGAGACCAATCGGCACTTCATCCGCTCGGCCCGCCGGGTGGTCGTGGTCGCGGACCACACCAAGTGGGGGACGACGGGGCTCAGTTCGTTCGCCTCGCTGGACGAGGTGGACACCCTGGTGATGGACGCGGGGCTCGCGTCCGACGACCGGGAGGAGATCGAGGAGCACGTCGCCGAACTGATCATCGCCGGGCCGGAGCCGGCGGGCGCGGCCGGCTGAGCCGGGCGGCGGCCGGGCCCGGGCCCGGCCGTGGCGTCAGCAGTTCCAGCGGCCGGTGCGCAGGAAGCCGTCGATGGCGCGGCGGTACGGGGCGATGTCAAGTCCCTGCCGCGCCAGCCATTCGTCCGAGTAGTACTTGTCGAGGTAGCGGTCGCCCGGGTCGCAGATCAGGGTGACCACCGAGCCGGTGCGCCCCTCGGCCACCATCTCGGCGACGATCTTCAGGGCGCTCCACAGCCCGGTGCCGGTGGAGCCGCCCGCCTTGCGGCCGATGGCGCTCTCCAGGGCGCGTACGGCGGCCACCGTGGCGGCATCCGGCACCTTCATCATCCGGTCGATCGCGCCGGGGACGAAGCTGGGTTCCATCCGGGGCCGGCCGATGCCCTCGATGCGGGAGGCGTTCTCGCTCACCGCGCACGGGTCGCCGGCCAGCCAGCCGTCGTAGAAGCAGGAGTTCTCCGGGTCGGCGACGCAGATGCGGGTGTCGTACTGCATGTAGTGCACATAGCGGGCGAGGGTCGCCGAGGTCCCGCCGGTGCCCGCGGTCGCCACGATCCAGGCGGGCTCCGGATAGCGCTCCAGGCGCAGTTGCTGGTAGATCGACTCGGCGATGTTGTTGTTGCCGCGCCAGTCGGTGGCCCGCTCGGCGTAGGTGAACTGGTCCATGTAGTGCCCGCCGGTCTCGGCGGCGAGCGCGGCCGACACGTCGTACACGGTGGCCGGGTCGTCCACCAGATGACAGGTACCGCCCTGGAACTCGATGAGTTCGGTCTTGGCCCGGCTGGTGGTGCGGGGCATCACGGCGATGAACGGCACGCCGACGAGCCGCGCGAAGTACGCCTCGGAGACGGCGGTGGAGCCGCTGGAGGCCTCGATCACCGGGCGGCCGGGCCGGATCCAGCCGTTGCACAGGCCGTACAGGAACAGCGAGCGGGCCAGCCGGTGTTTGAGCGAGCCGGTGGGGTGGGTGGACTCGTCCTTCAGGTACAGGTCGATGCCCCACGCCTCGGGCAGCGGGAAGAGCAGCAGATGGGTGTCGGCGCTGCGGTTGGCGTCCGCCTGCACCTTGCGCACCGCGTCCTTCAGCCAGGCCCGGTAGGCCGGGTCGCTGCGGTCGGTGTCCCCGGTCGCGGCGACGGGCGGGCGGGTCTGCTCTTCAGGGCTGCTCACGCCGCGATCATAGGACGCGTCGTTCCCGCGCGGTGTCGGTACCACCTGCCAGAATCGAGAACGTGTACGAATACGGGGGCCGGTGGGCCCTGGCGGAACAGCCGGACGGCTCGGCCCTGGTGTGCGCCCTGGACGACCGGGGCCGGATCGGCGGCCCGGTGGCGCGCGAGCCGGACGCGGCCACCGCCGTCGCGGCACGGCCCCGGGTCACCCGCTGGGTGTGGCGCTCCACGGCCGCGCTCCACCCCCGGCTGCTGGCCGCCGGGGTGCGGGTGGAGCGCTGCTACGACGTGGAACTGGCCGAGGCGCTGCTCCTCGGGTACGACGGCCGCTACGGCCTGCCCCGTTCGCTGCCCGCCGCCTTCGCCCGGCTGCGCGGGCTGCCCGTCCCCGAGGATCCGCGGCCCGCCTCGGCCGACACCGGCCAGCCCTCGCTGTTCGACACCGGACCGCCGCCGCTGCCGGCCGGCACCGACCCGCTGACCGCGCTGGTGGAGGTGTACGCCGACCAGTTGGAGCGCACCGCCCGGGCCGCGCACCCGGGTCGGCTGCGGCTGCTGCTCGCCGCCGAGTCGGCCGGCGCCCTGGTCGCCGCCGAACTGACCCACGCCGGACTGCCCTGGCGCGCCGACCTCCACCGGGCGATGCTCGACGAACTGCTCGGCGAGCGCTACCCCGGCGGGCAGGAGACCCGGCGGCTGGCCGAGCTGGCCGAGGAGATCTCCCGCGCCTTCGGCCCCGGGCAGCGGGTGCGGCCCGATCTGCCGGCCGACATCATCCGCGCCTTCCGGGGCGCCGGCATCACACTCACCTCCACCCGGGCCTGGGAGCTGCGGGAGATCGACCATCCGGCGGTGGCCCCGCTGCTGGAGTACAAGAAGCTGTACCGCATCCACACCGCGCACGGCTGGTCGTGGCTGCGCACCTGGGTCAGGGACGGCCGGTTCCGCACCGCGTACGTGCCGGGCGGCACCCCGTCGGGCCGCTGGACCTCGAACGGGGGCGGGGCGCTCCAGATCCCCCGGGTGGTCCGGCGGGCGGTGGTCGCCGACCCGGGCTGGCGGCTGGTGGTGGCGGACGCGGACCAGCTGGAGCCGCGCGTCCTGGCGGTGATCTCCGGGGACCGGGGCCTGATGGAGGTGGCGGGCTCGGCCGCCGACCTGTACACGGCGCTGTCCAGGAGCGCGTTCTCCGGCGACCGCGAACAGGCCAAACTGGCCCTGCTCGGCGCGATCTACGGTCAGACCTCCGGCGACGGCCTGCGGTATCTCGCCGATCTGCGCCGCCGTTTCCCGGCTGCGGTCGCCTATGTGGACGAGGCGGCCCGCACCGGCGAGCAGGGCGGCCTGGTGCGCACCTGGCTGGGCCGCACCTGCCCGCCGGAGCCACCGGCCGACGACTGGTCCGACACCTCCCCCGCCGCCCGCGCCCGGGGCCGCTTCACCCGCAACTTCGTGGTCCAGGGCAGCGCCGCCGACTGGGCGCTCGTGCTGCTCGCGGCGCTGCGCGGCGCGCTGCGGGGGATGCGGGCCGAGCTGGTGTTCTTCCAGCACGACGAGGTGATCGTGCACTGCCCCGCGGAGGAGGCCGACGCGGTGCGCGCCGCCCTGGACCGGGCGTCGGTGACGGCGGCGGAGACGGTCTTCGGCCGCACCCCGGCGCGCTTCCCGTTCACGACGGCGGTGGTGGAGTGCTACGCGGACGCCAAGTGAGCGGCCCCGCGGGCGGTCAGCCGGCGGCCGGCCCTGCCTCCGCCGCCGGCCGGCGCATGCAGACCCGCGGCCACCGATCGAGCCCCAGTTCCCGTTCGTGGGCGCGGATCGCCCGCAGGCCCGGGGTCAGCTCCGCCTCGGTGAGCGGACGGAAGCCCAGCCGCGCGTAGTACGGCGCGTTCCACGGCACCTCGGTGAACGTGGTCAGCGTCTGCGCCGTGCCCGGCCTGGCCGCCGCGTCGATCAGGGCGCGCCCGATGCCGCGCCGGCCCCACGCCGGGTGGACGGACACCTGCTCGATGTGGACGGCGCCGTCCACCTCGTCGGCCAGCAGATAGCCGACGGCCTCGCCCGGCCCCGCGCCGTCCGGCAGCGCGAGCCACAGCCGGCCCGCCCGGCGGTAGCCGTCCAGGACGGCGGGCGAGGGCGGCGCGTCGTCCGCGATGGCCGCCATGCCGAGCGCCCGGAACGGCTCCCCGGCCGCCCGCTCGATCTCCCGCAGCCGCTCCAGCTCCGCCGCCGTGCCACCGGCCGCCGCGGCCCGGATGACGATGTCGCTCACGAGATGTACCCCCTCGGTGTCTGCGCCGTCTGCGGCGCGCCCTCGGCGACGAACCGCGCCGCCGCCGCCAGTCGGGCCGCCGCCTCGGACGCGGTCGGCTCCCCCACGGTGAACGGGATGCGCAGATAGCCCTCGAACGCCCCGTCCACGCCGAACCGCGGCCCGGAGGGCACCCGCACCCCGAACCGCTCCCCCGCGTCCGCGATCCGCGATCCGGACAGCCCGCCGGTGCGCACCCACAGGGTCAGCCCGCCGGAGGGCACCGCGAACTCCCACTCCGGCAGCCGGGCCCGCAGCGCGGCCACCACGGCGGTGCGGTGCGCGCGGATCGTCTCCCGGCGCTGGGCGACGGCCGCGTCCCAGCCGCCGTCGGTCATCAGCGCGGCGACCGCCAGCTGTTCCAGCACGGGGGTGCCGAGATCGGCGTACGCGCGCCGGGCCACCAGCGCGCGGATCACCTCGGGGGTGGCGCGGACCCAGCCGATCCGCAGGCCGGCCCAGAACGACTTGCTGGCCGATCCGACCGTGACGACCGTCGAGCCGCCCGGGTCGAACCCGCTCACCGGGCGCGGCCCGGGCTCCCCCGGCGGGCGGTCCAGCGCCAGATCGGCCATCGTCTCGTCGACGACCAGGACGGTACCGGCCGACCGTGCCGCCGCGACCAGCTCCCGGCGCTGCTCGTCGCTCGCCAGCGCGCCGGTGGGGTTGTGGAAGTCGGCCACCACGTACGCCGTCCGGGGCGCCGCCTCGCGCAGCACCCGCCGCCAGCCGGCCAGGTCCCACCCGCCCAGGCCGTTGTCGAGCAGGGGCACCGGGACGAGCCGTACCCCGGCCTCCCGCATCAGCTGGAGCACGTTGGCGTAGCTGGGGTGTTCGACCGCCACCCGTTCGCCGCCCGGGGTGAACATCCGGCAGATCGCGGCCACCGCGCCCATCGCGCCGGTGGTCACCATGATCTGTTCGGGCATGGTCGGTACCCCGCGCGCGGTGTACCGGTCGGCCAGGGCGCGGCGCAGTTCGGGCAGCCCGGCCGGGAAGTCGCCGTGGGTACCGGCGGCCGGTCCCAGGGTGGCGAGCGCGCGCTCGAAGCCGCGGGAGAGCCAGGGCTCGGGCGCGGGCAGCGCGGCGCAGCCCAGATCGATGACGCCTTCCGCCGATTCGGGCGGCAGCGGGTCGAGGGCGCGGGTCGGCAGCGGCCTGCCGGGCGGCACCGCCGTCCAGCTCCCGGCGCCGCGCCGGGACTGGAGGAAGCCGTCGGTGCGCAGCGCGTCGAAGGCGGCGGCGACGGTGGTGCGGCTCACGGAGAGCGCGGCGGCCAGTTCGCGTTCGGCGGGCAGCCGGGCGGCGACCGGGACCCGGCCCTCCAGCACCAGCAGCCGGACGCCGTCGGCCAGGTTCCGGTAGGCGGGGGCGCGCCGGCCGCCGGGCGCGCCCTTCTGGGAGCCGAGGAGCCGGGCCAGCTGGGCGGCACCCACGGTTGAGGTCCACTGGGGCATCGGTTGCGGGCCACCTTCCCTCGATTGGCCATGGCAGGCGAATCCAAACGCGTCCCACAATGCCATGGTTCAGTCCACCGGGAGAACCCCCGCACCACCGTCATCAGGAGTCCAGATGCACCGGACCCGCCGGCTCGTCCAGTTGTCCGTGGGGCTCGTGCTGTACGGCACCGCCTGCGCGCTGCTGGTCCGTTCGGAGCTGGGCACCAGCCCGTGGGACGTGCTCCATCAGGGGGTTTCCCGGCAGACCGGGGTGAGCATGGGCACCGTGTCGATCACGGTCGGGGCGCTGGTGCTGCTGCTGTGGATCCCGCTGCGGGAGCGGCCGGGGGTGGGCACGGTGGCCAATGTGTTCCTGGTCGGGCTGTCGCTGGACGCCGCGCTGCGGGTGATCCCGGAGCCGTCCGGCTGGGCCGCCCGGGTGGCTCTGCTGGCCGGCGGGATCGTGCTGCTGGGGGCGGCGACGGGGCTGTACATCACCGCCCGGCTGGGCTCGGGGCCGCGGGACGGGCTGATGACGGGGCTGCACCGGGTGACCGGCCGCTCGGTGCGGCTGGTGCGCACCTGCATCGAGGTGACGGTGCTGGCCGCCGGTTTTCTGCTGGGCGGCACGGTGGGCGTCGGCACGGCGGTGTTCGCCCTCACCATCGGTCCGGTGGCACAGTGGTTCCTGCGGCTCTTCGGCAGGATGTTCCCGTCGCCACCCGAGCGGATGTCCGACCGGATTTCGACGCGGGAGCGGCAGCCGGGTATTCTACGCGTTCGATCCCACCGGACGGACCGTGACCATGAGCCATCCTGTGCGGACGCCGGGTGACATCTCAGCCCTGATGTGACAAACCGGACGCTGGTGGGTACAAGAAGAGGCGGCACGACGGGCGACGCATGACCCACACGGGAATCTTTACCGCCGACCGGACGTTGACCTGACCGATGACGACAGCGACACCTGTCCTGTGGGCGATGAGCCCGGGAGGCACGATTCATGAGTGAGCGAGCTCTTCGCGGCACGCGGCTCGTGGTGACCAGCTACGAGACCGACCGCGGCATCGACCTGGCCCCGCGCCAGGCCGTGGAGTACGCATGCCAGAACGGACATCAATTCGAGATGCCGTTCTCGGTCGAGGCAGAGATCCCGCCGGAGTGGGAGTGCAAGGTCTGTGGTGCGCAGGCCCTGCTCGTGGACGGCGAGAGCCCCGAGGAGAAGAAGGGCAAGCCGGCCCGTACGCACTGGGACATGCTGATGGAGCGGCGTACGCGGGAGGAGCTGGAGGAAGTGCTGGCCGAACGGCTGGCGGTCCTGCGCTCCGGTGCGATGAACATCGCCGTGCACCCGCGCGACAGCCGCAAGTCCGCCTGACGACAGCCGGACCGGGAGCGGCGCAGAGCGTCGCGGAAGGGCCCGGGTCACCTCATCGGTGACCCGGGCCCTCGGCTGTTTCCGTCCCGGCCGTACGCCGGACGGGGGGCGTACGGAGGGCGTGCGGTTACGGCCGCCCGCCGTCCCCGCGCCGGTCCCCCGGACCGCCCTCGTCCTCGTCCACGACCTCGCCCTGCACGACCTTGCCGTCCGGACGCCGCATCCGCATCTGCTGCTGCGCGGTCCGCACATCGGTGAACACCGCGCCCACCGGACCGGTGCTGCGCCGCAGCCAGCGTCCGCCCAGCCGGGTGAGCAGCGCGGCGGTCGGCGGGAAGACCAGCAGCAGCCCGAGCAGGTCGGAGACCAGCCCCGGCACCATGATCAGCAGACCGCCGAGCATGGTCAGCGCGTTGCTGCGCCGCCGCCCCTCCGGCTCCTGGCGCTCCTTCGCCGGCCCCGGCTCCTGCGCGGCCTTGACGCTCGCGGTCAGCTGCTGCCAGGCACGCCGCCCGGCGCCCTTGATCACCAGGGCGCCCACCAGCAGCCCGCCGGCCAGGATCAGGAAGACGGTGAGCCCGCCCCACGCCTGTCCGACCAGCGTCAGCAGCCAGATCTCCAGCACCGCCCAGACCGCCACCCCCAGGGGCAGCAGAGGCCGGGACCGGCGCCGGGTCGCCACGGAGTGCGCGCCGGAGGGGCGCCCGCGGGCGCCTTCGTACGGGTTCGGGAAGCCGCTCGTCATGATTCCAGTGTGCCGGTCCCGGTCAGTTTCCTGAACCGGGACGCCACGCCCCACGCCGTCACCCGCCACAGCGCCTCCACCACGATGTCGCGGCTCATCTTGCTGTCGCCGTACGAGCGCTCCACGAAGGTGATCGGCACCTCCGCCACCCGGTGCCCGGCCCGCACCGCCCGGTGGGCCAGATCCACCTGGAAGCAGTAGCCCTGCGAGGCCACGTCCGCCAGCAGCCCGGCGTCCAGCACCGGGGCGCGGAAGGCCCGGAACCCGCCGGTGACGTCCCGGATCGGCAGCCCCAGCAGCAGCCGGGAGTAGGTGCTGCCGCCCCGGGACAGCAGCTCCCGGTACTTGGGCCAGTGCACGATCCGGCCGCCCGGCACCCAGCGCGAGCCGATCACCACGTCCGCGCCGGCGCGCACCGCCCGCAGCAGCCGGGGCAGTTCCTCCGGCTGGTGGGAGCCGTCGCCGTCCATCTCCACCAGCACCCCGTAGCCGCGCGCCAGACCCCACTCGAAGCCGGCGAGATAGGCGGCGCCCAGCCCTTCCTTGCCCCGGCGGTGCAGCACCTTGATCCGCTCGTCCGCCGCGGCCGCCTCGTCCGCGATCTTGCCGGTGCCGTCCGGGCTGTTGTCGTCGGCGACCAGGATGTCGCACCCGGGGGCCGCCCGGCGCAGCCGCTCCAGCAGCGGCGGCAGGTTCTCCGCCTCGTTGTAGGTCGGGATGATCACCAGAACCCGGTCCAGGTCCGGGCCCTCGGTCACCTCGCCGCTCCGGCGTCCGCCGCCCCGTCCCCCTGCTCGCCCCGCCCCTGATGGACCCGCCGTCTCGCCCGCACCGGCACCCACAGCCAGGCCAGCAGCCCCAGGCCGGCCAGCGCCCACTCGGGCGCCGCGCCCACCCGGTCCGCGACCGTACGGGCGTCCCGCAGCGGCAGCTCACCGACCAGGACGTCCTGGGTGAACTCCTCGGTGACCTGCTCCACGGTGCCGTCCGGCGCCACGATGGCGCTCAGCCCGCTGGGCGCGGCGGTCACGATCGCCCGGCCGTGCTCGACGGCGCGCAGCGAGGACATCGCCAGTTGCTGCTCGGGCTGTCCCGTCCTGCCGTAGGTGGCGTTGTTGGTCTGGATGACCAGCGCCCGCGCCCCGGCGTTGACGGTGTCCCGCACGATCCCGTCGTAGGCCACCTCGAAGCAGATCACATCGCCGAGCCGGGCCGGGCCGACGTCCAGCACCCCGGTGCGGTCCCCGGGGTAGAAGTCGCGGGGCACCCGCTCCAGGCGCGAGATGAAGGTGCTCAGCTGCTCGCGGAAGGGCACGTACTCGCCGAACGGCACCGGGTGCTGCTTGGTGTACGAGGCGCCGGGCCCGGTGACCGGGTCCCACACGATGCCCTGGTTCTCGACGTACCCCTCCTCGGTGGGGTGGTCGACCAGCGCGCCCACCAGGACCGGCACCCCGACCGCCGCGACCGCGCGGTCGATGGCCTGCCGCGCCTCGGGGTACTTGTACGGGTCGAGGTCGGAGGCGTTCTCCGGCCAGATCACCAGGTCCGGCTGCTCGACCCGGCCCGCCGCGACATCGGCGGCCAGCTGCTCGGTGGCCTCGACATGGTTGTTGAGGATGAGCATCGGGCGGCCGAGGAAGTCCATGCCCGGCTGCTGCACATTGCCCTGCACCACGGCGATCCGCACGGTGTCGGCGGCGTCGGTGCCCACCGGCACCGCGTACCCGGACAGGCCGACGGCGGCGGCGAGCGCGGCCGCGCCGGCCACCGGCAGCGCCCGCCGCGGGGCGGGCCGCCCGCCGCCGCCCCGGGCGGCCC
>NZ_JBHWJL010000044.1:0-26627 GCF_042731495.1 Streptomyces sp. NPDC059853 | reverse complement strand
GGGTGATGCCGGGTCGGGGCGACCCGGGTCAGAACAGGGTGCCCGCCAGGGCGCGTACGCCCGCGCCGACCGTCGTGGCGTCCGTGGCCGTGGCCGTGGCGTGGCCGGCGTGCGCGCTGTGGTCGGTGTGCTCGGCGTGCGCCGCCTGGGAGGCGGCGGCCGCGTCGGCGGCGTCGGCCAGCTCGCTGACCTCCTCCGCGCTCAGCGTGTCACCGGAGCCCATGGTGACCTCGCCGTTGCCGCCGTCGAAGACGACGTCGGAGCAGGAGTAGAAGTTCTCCTGGCTGTCGGAACGGATCCAGTGCACGTACAGCATGTGCGTACCGGTCCGCTGCGGCAGCTGGACGTTCCAGTAGTAGTGGCCGCTGTCGGAGCCGACGCTGCCGCGCTGCGGCGGGTTGGTCACGGAGCTGATCTGCTCCAGGTCGCCCCAGCCCAGGGCACCGCCGTTCCAGCCCTGCTTGGTGATGTAGACCTTGAACTCACCCGGGTGGTGAGCCCAGTTGCTGTGCCGCAGCTCGATGTTCGCACCCGAGGTGAGGTGGGTGACCGGCCAGTCGCTGCGGACCGCGTCGTAGGCGGAGAAGTTGAACGGGCCCCGGTTGCCGCCGCTGCACAGCTGCCCGTCGGGGATGTACCCCGTGGTGCGGCCGCCGCCGTTGGAGTCGAGGACGGCGAACCAGTTGTACAGCGGGCCCGTGCCGGTGGCCCGGACCGCCGCCGCACAGGCGGGGTTGGTCGGCATCTGGGTGCCCATGTTCCGCTGGAGGTCCAGGTAACACAGGTAGGTGCGTGCGCCCGGCATCATCGTGGCGCCGTGGGCGGACGCGGGGGAGGGGATCAGCGCGGCGACGAGGCCGAGTACGGCGGCGCCGAGGACCGCCAGTAACCGGGCCCTGCGCGTGGTGGGGGATTGAGTGCTCACGGTTCTCCTTGTGGGGATGGACCGTGACGGGGCATGCGGCAGCACCGGCCCGGTGGGTCGTACGGGCCGGAGGTACCGACGGCCCGTCGCCGGTACTTCAGTCCGTGCATGGGAGCGCTCCCGCACACCAAAATAGCGGCCGACACGGCTTTGCAGAACCCCCGGCGCAGCGGTCGTTCCACCGGGTTGCCGGCGGCGGCGGCGAGCGGGGCGGCGGCGGCCGCCCGGGCGATCGGCCCCGCGCTACGGTGGCCCGGTGACCGCCTCGCTGACGAACGCCGCCGTCCCCACCCCCGACGGCACCGCCGACGCCTACCTCGCCCACCCGGGCGACGGCGGCCCGCACCCCGCCGTCCTCATGTACATGGACGCCTTCGGCATCCGCCCCCACCTGGTCGCCATGGCCGACCGCCTCGCCGCCGCCGGCTGCACCGTGCTGGTGCCCCACGTCCTGTACCGGCAGGGGCCCGCCCCGCTCCTCGACCTGCCCGAGCGCATCGACACCGCCGCCCGCCCCGACCTCTTCGAACGCCTCGGCCCCGCGCTGCGCGCCCTCACCCCCGACGCCGTACGGCGCGACGCGGGCGCCTACCTCGACTGGCTGGCCGCCTCACCGCTCACCGACGGCGGACCGGTCGCCGTCACCGGCTACTGCTTCGGCGCCGGGCTCGCGCTGCGCACGGCCGGCGGCTTCCCGGAGCGGGTCGCGGCCGTGGCCGGGTTCCACGGCGCCCGGCTGGCCACCGAGGCGGAGGACAGTCCGCACCGGCTCGCCGACCGGATCACCGCCGAGGTGTACTTCGGCCACGCCGACCAGGACGCGTCCCTGCCGCCCGAGCAGATCGACCGCCTCGACGCCGCCCTCGCCCGGGCCGGGGTACGGCACCGGACGGAGGTCTACCGGGGCGCGCGGCACGGCTTCACCCAGGCCGACACCGTCGCCTACGACCCGGCGGCGGACGCCCGGCACTGGCGGGCGCTCCTCGGTCTCCTCGACCGGACCTTCCCCGGGCGGGGGATCGACGGGGACTCGGCGCGCTGAGGGCGGCCGTTCCGCCGGTGCCCCCGGGGGCGTACGGGCCGGGACCGCCGCCCGTGAACCGGCCCGCTGGACCGGCCCGCTGGACCGGCCCGCTGGACCGGCCCGCTGGACCGGCCGGGACGGTGCCCCGGCCGGGGCACCCCGCTAACGCGAGGAACGCCGCCCGTTCCGCCCGCCGCCGCGCGGCTGCTGCCGCCCGCCGGAGCCACCCGCGCCCCGGCCACCGCCACCACCGCTGCTCCCGGCCCCACCGGCCGCCGCCCGCCGTTCGGCCCGCGCCTTGGCCTTCGCCCGCGCGCTCAGCTTCCGCTGCGGCGCCTCCGCCTGCCGCCCGCGTGAGCTGTTGACCGTCCGGCCGCGCACGATCCCGATGAACTCCTCCACCAGCTCGCTCGTACGTCCCTCCCGCCACGCCAGCCCCACCCGCGACACGGGCGCGTCCGTGACCGGCCGGTAGGTGAGGTCCCTGCGGTGGTGCAGCCGGGCGAGCGACTGCGGGACGACGAGCACGCCCACCCCCGCCGCCACCAGTTCGACGGCGTCCGCCGTCGTCGCGGGCCGCTCCAGCGCGGGGCGGCCCGGCAGCCGGTCCCACTCCAGGGTGTCGTCCAGCGGGTGCAGCACGAGGTCGTCCGCGAGATCGGCGGCGGTCACCTCGTCGGCCGCCGCCACCACATGGTCCTTGGGGACGATCACCACACTCGTCTCGGTGTAGAGCGGGATGACGCTCAGTCCGTCCCGGTCCGCCGACAGCCGCAGCAGCACCGCGTCCGCCGCCTCCGGCCCGTCCTCGCGCAGCGCCCCGGGCGCCCCGGCCGCCGTCACCCCGGACAGGAGGAGCGGGACCTCCGGCAGCCGCTCCTGCCAGATCCGCACCCACTTGCCGGGCGTCACGCCCGGCACATAGCCGAGCCGGAACGCAGGGGCCGCTTCCGAGTCCGTCACCGCATCAGGCTATCGCTACCCTTGGCGCCATGAGCTCGAACCGGACCGACCAGACGATGAAGCCCGCCACGGCGGCGAAGAAGCTGGGTGTGTACCTCCCCGCCACCCCCGCCGCGTTCCAGGAGGGCGTCGTCACCCGCAGCGAACTGAACGCGCTGCAGGCCGATCCGCCCGAGTGGCTGCGGACCCTGCGCGGCGAGGGCCCCCACCCGCGCCCGGTGGTGGCGGCCAAGCTCGGCGTCTCCATCGCGGGCCTGGCCCGCGGCGGCGTCACCGAAGCCCTCACCACCGCCGAGATCGAGGCCCTCAAGGCCGACCCGCCCGAGTGGCTCCAGCAGGAGCGCGCCACCCAGGCCGAGGTCCGCAAGGAGGCCGCGCGCGTCAAGGAGCAGCAGGAGCAGAAGGAACGGCAGGCCCCGCAGCAGGAGCAGCGGCGGACGAAGGACCGGCGGCCGCAGCGCCAGGACCGCCGGGCGGGCTGACCCCCGCCCGTACGCGCCCCGCCGCCCCCGCGGCGGCGGCCACCGCCGCCAGCACCTGCGCGGCGGCCCGGTCCGCCCCGGCCAGCAGCGGGGACGGGACGCCCGGGGTGGCGCCGATGGCCGAGCCGGGCTGCACGCCCTCCGCCGGGATGCCCAGGACGATCACCCGCTCGTCCGCGACCCCCGCCGCGTCCAGCAGCTGGAAGCCGTCCGGCGTCACATCCAGCGTCCCGCTGGCCGGCCCCGGCCCGCGCCCGCTCGGCCAGCGGTGCAGCCGGGCCCGCCCCGTCCGCAGCAGTCCGTCCAGCAGCGGGTCGTCGGTGTCCGTGACGATCCCCTTCGACATCCGGGTCTCCACGAACGCCCGCGCCCGTACCGGGGCCGTGCGCCGGACCGCCGAGCGGCCGGTGAACGCGCCGTCCTCGTACCGCACCTCGCTGTCCTCGCCCAGCAGCTCCAGCACCCCGGCGTCGATCAGGGCCAGCACCCGTGCGGTGCGGTGCGGCGGCGGCCCCGACGCCAGGGCGAGGCCCAGCGCCGTGAACCAGCCGTCCAGGTCCCGGGCCACGCTCTCCCCGTCCAGCGCCCCGGCGGTGACCAGCTTCCGCACCGGGCCGCGCAGCGCGGCCATGGCGCGGTTGACGGTGTTGCGCGGGTGGCGGAGGGGGTCGTGCATCGCGTCGAGTTCGTCCTCGGCGTGCTCGCGCACCCACCGCCGCCAGGTGCCGGGGTCCACCGGGCCGGGCGCGGGCGGCCGGTCGAGGCGGCCCACGGCCAGGGCGCGGCGCGGGTCGGCGACGGCCCGGGCGACGACCTCGTCCACCGCGGCCTCGTCGGGCGCGGCGCGCAGCCGGTCGAGCAGTTCCGGCTCGCGGGTGCCGGGCACCAGGGCGCCGGGGTGGTGCGCGAGCAGGGTGGACAGATGCGCCCACGCGAACTCGCGGGCCAGCTGCGGCCACACGTCGCGCCGGAAGTCCTGGCCCCGCCCGGCGGCGATGCCCGCGAACCAGTCGCCGGTCGCGAGCCGGGGCACGTACCGGGGCGGGAACCCCGACGCGTACGCCGCCTTCGACCGGTACGGCAGTCCGCGCCGCGAGCCGGCGACCAGCTGCGGCTCGCGCCCGCTGGGGCGGTAGCGCAGCCGGGCGGGCCTGGCCGGGTCCCCGGCGGGTTCGAAGCTGCCGCCGCGGCCTTCGGTGAGCAGCGCGACCACGTCGAAGAAGTTGGCGCCCAGCCCCGTGACCAGGACGGTTTCCCCGCCCGGCACCCGGTCCCAGTCGCGTTCCGCGGGCATGCCGGGTTCGATGTAGACCAGCCCGTCGCGTTCGGCCGCCGCCACCAGGGCGGCGGTCCGTGCCGACCGCTTGGCCTGCACCATGCCCTGGGCGAGCACCACGATCCGGCCGCGCAGCGCGCGCCCGTCGGCCAGCCGTACGGTACGACCCTCGTCGGCGCCGCCGCGGCCGCCCGCGCCGCCGTCGCGCTCCAGCGCCACCGCCTCGCCGCGCACCCGGGTGACCGCGACCCGCCCGGTCGCCTCCGCCCGGGCCAGTTGCTCCCGGTAGTACACGCCCTGGATGCGCCGGGTCGGATAGGACCACGGCCGCAGCGCGGCGGCCTCGGCGGCCACCCACGCCGGACGGTCCGGCGGCGGGCTGCTCTCCCGGGCCCAGGTGATCAGGTCGGGGCCCGGCGTGACGGGGCCTTCCATCGGTGTGGAGTCGTCGGTGTAGAGGGTGGTGTGGGCGCTGTAGGTGTTGTTGAGCAGCAGCGGTGACTGGTCGGTGCGCCAGGTCGCCCCGGCGCCCACCTCCACCCGGTCCAGCACGGCCACCCGCACCGGGGGCGCGCCGTCCGGGTGCCGGGCGGCGAGCCGTTCCACCACCGACACCGCGCGCGGGCCGCCGCCCACGACGACCGCGTCGAAGCCCTCGCCGGTACCCTGCGCCCCGGCCGTCACGCCGGCTCCAGCGCCGAGGGGCGTACCTCCACGCCCTGCTCGCCGTGCGTGACCCGCACGTCGAGCCCGTACACCCGGCTGAGCACCGCCGCGTCGAACGCCTCGGCCGGCGGCCCGTCCGCCACCACCCGGCCGCCGTCCAGCAGGACCGCCTGGTCGCAGAAGTGCGCGGCGTGGTTGAGGTCGTGGATCGCGATCAGCGCGGTGACGCCCTCCTCGCGGGTCACCGACCGCACGATCTGGAGCGTCTCGATCTGGTACCGCAGGTCGAGCGCCGAGGTCGGCTCGTCGAGCAGCAGCACCCGGGGCTCCTGCGCCAGGGCGCGGGCGATCAGCACCCGCTGCGCCTGGCCGCCGGAGAGCTGGGACATCGGGCGGTCGCCGAGCGCGCCGAGCCCGAGCCGGCCGAGGGCCGCCTCCACGATGTCCCGGTCCCGGCGGGTGGGCCGCAGCCCGAGGTGCGGGGTGCGGCCGAGCAGGACGGCCTCCCGTACGGTCTGCTCGAACGGCGCCGGGCCGGACTGCGGGACGTACGCCACCACCCGGGCGTGTTCGCGGCGCGGCGCGGCCAGCAGGTCCCGGCCGTTGAAGAAGACCGAACCGGCGGCCGGGGTCAGCACCCGGGCGATGATCTTGGTGAGGGTGGATTTCCCGGAGCCGTTCGGGCCGAGCAGGGCGCAGAACCCGCCCTCCGCCACCCGCAGGTCGACGCCCTCCAGGACCGGGGTGCGCCGGTAGCCGAACCGGACGGCTGTCACATCGAGACTCACTGCGCGGCTCCTCTCCTGGTCAGGATGAGGTTGATGAAGACGGGCGCGCCGATGAAGGCGACGACGATGCCGACCGGGATGACGGACGGTGCCAGTACGGTACGTCCCACGGTGTCCGCGATCACCAGCAGCAGCCCGCCGGTGAGGAAGGCGAACGGCAGCAGGTAGCGGTGGTCGGCGCCGATGGCGAGCCGCGCGATGTGCGGGCCGACCAGGCCGACGAAGCCGATGACGCCGCAGAAGGACACCACGACGGCGGCCAGCACGACCGAGACGACGATCAGTCCGACCCGTACGGCCGTGACGTTCACCCCCAGGCTCCTGGCGGCGTCGTCACCGGCGAAGGCGATGGCGTTGAGGTCGCGGCTGTACCACAGCAGCAGCGGCAGGGCGGCCAGCGCGAAGGCGCCGACGACGGTGACGTCCTGCCAGCCGGCGTCGTTCACCGAGCCGAACGTCCAGCGGACGATGGCCTGGAGGGTGTTCTCGTCGGCCACGAACTGGAGGGCGGCGGTCATCGCCTCGAAGAGCTGGGTGAGCGCGATGCCCAGCAGGAGCAGGGTGGCGGCGGACATCGCCTTGGCGGAGGCGAGGCCGAGCACCACGGCGGACACGGCCAGGGCGGTGCCCAGCGCGCTGCCGATGACCAGCCACGAACCGGAGCCGGCCGAGCCGCCCGTCAGCAGGATCGCCAGCGCCGCCCCGAAGGCGGCGGCCGGGGAGACGCCGAGCGTGAACGGTGAGACGAGCGGGTTGCGCAGCAGCCCCTGCATCACCACACCGGCCAGCGAGAGCGCGGCACCGGCGGCGAAGGCGAGCAGGACCCGGGGCAGCCGCAGGTTGATGATGATGGAGTAGGTCTGGGCGAAGTCCTCACGCAGCACGCCGCCGAAGACGGCGAGCCGGACGGCCTGCCACACGTCCGCGGGTCCCGCGTTGGCGGTGCCCGCGGTGACGCACCAGCCGGTGATGAGGACGGCGAGTACCGTACCGGCCCACAGCACGCCCGGCCGGCCGCGCCGGCCGGGCCGGGTGGGCGGCGGGGCGTCCGGCGCCGCCTCGCGCGGCGCCGTCCGGGTGAGCGTCATGGCGGGTCAGCCCGCCTTCCGGACGTACGCGTCGGCGCCGGCGAAGTCCTCGATGCCCTGGAACTCCTCGGCCCAGCGCTGGAGGTAGCCGTCCGGGTCGGTGTCGGCGAACGCGTCCGGGTGCAGCCAGGTGGCCAGGTACAGCGCGCCGATGGCCTTCGAGAGGCCGCTGGTGGCCCAGCCGTTGGTGACGAAGACGTTGCCGTCGCGGACGGCGGTGAGGTCCCGCCAGCCGGCCCGGCCGGTGAGGTCGGCGGTGACCGTGTCGAACCTGTCGTCGCCGGTGGGCGCGGCCGAGGGACCGAACTCGTGCACCACGACCTGCGGGTCGCGCTCCAGCAGCGAGGCGGGGTCGACGGTGGTCTCGGCCTGCTGGTCGCCGCCGGTGTCGAGGTCGCCGTAGATGTTCTCGCCCCCGGCGGCGACGATGATCTGGTCGAAGCCGGAGCCGGGCAGGCCGGTGAGGTAGGGCTGTTCGGTCTCCCAGTACACGCGCACCGGTTCCGTACCGGCCACCCGGTCGCTGATCAGGCCGAAGATCTCGTCGTAGAAGGCGGCGACGCGCTCGGCGCCCTCCGGTTCGCCGAAGACCTCGCCGAGCAGGTCGACGGTCTCGTGGAAGACGTCGAAGTCCCAGGCGGTGGCGACGACCACGGGGATGCCGAAGGACTCCAGCTGCCGCGCGGCCTCTTGCCAGGCGCCGTTGCGCGGGATGATGAAGACGTCCGGGTCGAGTCCGGCGACCGACTCGTAGTTGATCTCCTGGAGGTCCTCGCTGACGACCTCGTCGTCGGCTATGCCGAGGTAGGGCAGCCGGGACTGGGAGACGCGGTCGTAGCCGACGACGCGGTCGCCGGCTCCGATGGCCTGGGCGAACTCGTTGCCGTAGCTGTTGAGGACGACGGCGCGTTCGGCCGGCCCGTCCAGTTCGACGGTGCGCCCGGCGTCGTCCACGACGGTCAGCGCGCCCTCGGAGGTGCCGCCGCCGGTCTCCCGCGCGCCGTCCTCGTTCACCACGGTGCCGCAGGCGCTCGCGGCGGACACGACGGTGATCGCTGCGGCGAGGGACAGGGCGCGGGCCATGCGGTGTCTCATGGTGGTTCCGTTCTCCGTGGTCTCAGTGGGAGGCGTCGGGCCAGTAGGGGTCGCCGAGGCTGAGCATCAGCCGGTTGGCCCAGGTGAAGAAGGCGGTGGCCGCGACCAGATCGGTCAGCTCGGCGTCGGTGAGGCCCACGGCGCGCAGCCGGTCCACGTGGGCGGTGGTGGCGCTCACCGGGGTGGTGGCGAGCGCGGCGGCGAACGCGATGACGGCGCTCCAGCGCTCGTCCTGCCCCTCGGCGAGCCCGGCGGTCGCCGCGGGCACCCAGTCGGCGGCGCGCGGCAGCGTGACGCCGAGCAGCCGGTCGACGTCCTGTTCGCGCTTGGACATCTGGGCGGACTTGCGGGCGTGTACGGAGGCGCAGTACACGCAGTCGGTCACCTTGCTGGTGGCGGCGGCGGCCAGTTCGCGCTCGGCGCGCGGCAGGCCCTCGCGGGTGGCGAAGATCGCGCTGTCCAGGGCGGTACGGGCCGCCAGCACCTTGGGCAGCCGGGCCAGCAGCCGGAAGTACTCGCCGTTGGTCTTGCCCCGGAAGGAGTCCTCCTGCTCGGGGGTGAGTTCGCCGACCGGGACCGGCGGCACCCAGGCGGTCCAGGAGAGCAGTTCGCGGGTGTACTCCACCGGCCGTTCCCGGCCGTTGGAGGCGGTGCGGGCGCGGCTCTTGGTCCGGCCGTGCCCGGGGGTGGTGCGGGCGGGCGGCTGGTACGGGCCGGGCTCGCGGCCCTGGAGCAGCCGCAGGCCGAGGATGGCGCGGGCCTGGAAGGCGGTGAACGCGGCGGTCTGGGAGAGGGTGACGATCGCGTCGGGGGACCAGCCGGTGCCGGTCAGCCGGGCCAGGTCCTCGCGGGTGGCGAGCGCGGGGGAGACGGTGATGAGGTCGATGTGCGCGGCGGCGGCGCGCAGCGCGGGGTCGGCGGGCAGGTCGTCGCCGTACAGCGGGTCGGCGCCGCGTTCGGTGTGGTGCTCGACGAGTTCGGGGACCCCGTGCCAGCGGGCGGCCAGTGCGGCGAGCCCCCGGCGTACCGGGGCGCTCACCGGCGCGGGCCCGTCGAACAGCGCCTCCCCGGCCTCCTGGGCGCGGCGCACCACCAGCGGTTTGCCGGCGCGGGCGGCCGCGATCCGCTCGTCCAGGGCGGCGAGCCGCCCGATGTCGTCCGGTTGCGTGGTGTCGCCGGTGGTGCTCATGGGTCCGCCTCGTCGTGCAGGGTTCGCAGGGGCGACCGCGACACGCGGCAAACGCGCCGGCTCCGTCCGGGAGGGAGCCGGGAACTCGTCAGGAGCACGCTTGCCGCATCACCGCAGCCGGGTCTTTCCCCGGGGGCACCCCACCGTGCAGGAGGGTTGCCGGCCAGCTAGCCGGGACTTCGCGCTGGCACTCTTGACCTGCGCGTCACCCTAGCCACAGCGACCACAGAGCGAAACACCTGTCCGGCATACGAGAAACGGCTGGTCAGGCCCGATAGGACCGGGCGCCGCGCCCCTCCCGGAGGGTCAGGGCCCACCACCCCAGCTGATCGAGCAGCGACCGCGCCGCCCCCGCGGCCTCCTCCTCCCCCGCGCCGCCGAAGTCGTCCCAGGGGCCGTGCCCGTGGAAGCTGACGGTGTTCCGCACGGTGGTGGCGTGCAGTTCGGCGAACACCTGCCGCAGATGCTCGGCCGCCCGCAGCCCGCCGGAGATCCCGCCGTAGGACACCAGGCCGACCGGCTTGGCGTGCCACTCGGTGAAGTGCCAGTCGATGACGTTCTTCAGCGCGCCGGGGTAGCTGTGGTTGTACTCGGGGGTCACCACGACGTAGGCGTCCGCGGCGTGCAGCCGTGGCGACAACGCGTCCAGCGCGTCCCGGGTGGCCTGTCCGGGACTCCCGGACATCGAGGTGGACAGGGCGTAGTCGGCGACATCGATCTGCCCGACGGAGAACTCCCCGTGCTGCCGCGCCTGCCCGGCGAACCAGGAGGCCACGACGGGTCCCACCCGGCCCTCCCGCACACTTCCGGTGATCACTTCGAGTCGCATGGCCTCGCTGGTCATGATGGATCGTTCCCTCCTGCCGGCCCGGCGGCCCGGCGAAAAGCGACAGTGCGACCACGCTAGAAGTTCAAGAAACCTTGAAGTCAAGGATGTTGCGCGGGGAGCGTCCGTCTCACCATCCGGACGCTCCCCTGGACGCCGGCGCTCGTCACCGCGCGCGCCGCCGCTACCGCCCGCTGGCGCAGCATGCCTCCGGCGCCGCGGCGGCGCTCCCGCCCAGCGTGTCGGCGTCCGCCTTCACGACGTACACCTCCCAGGGCTCCCGGCCGGGTCCGTGCACCCAGACCTTGTCCTGGACGGCGTAGCAGCAGGACGTGTCGTTCTCCTCGAAGGTCGCCAGACCGGACTCCTTCAGCCGCCCGGCCGCCGCCGTGACCTCCTCGGCGGACTCCACCTCCACGCCGAGATGGTCGAGGCGGGTCTCCCCGTCCGGCGCGCCCTCAAGGAGAACGAGCTTGAGCGGAGGCTCGGCGACGGCGAAGTTCGCGTACCCCTCGCGCCGCTTGGCGGGGCCGGTGCCGAACAACTGGCTGTAGAAGGCAATCGAGGCCTCCAGATCACTGACGCGCAGGGCGAGCTGAACGCGGGACATGGCGTGGCTCCCTTGTATCGACGACTGTCGATGCAAGCTTGTGTGCTGTATCGAAAACTGTCAACATAGAAGCATGTCGAATCAGAGCCCGGAGTCCCCGTCCCGGAGCGACACCTGCTGTCCCCGCCTGCTGGAGACACCACTGGATGAGGCCCAGTCCGCCGAACTGGCCCAGGTGTTCAAGGCCCTGGGCGACCCGGTCCGCGTGCGCCTGCTGTCGATGATCGCCTCACAACCCGGCGGCGAGATCTGCGTCTGCGACCTCACCCCGGCCTTCGACCTCTCCCAGCCGACCATCTCGCACCACCTGAAACTGCTGCGGCAGGCCGGGCTGATCGACTCCGAACGACGCGGCACCTGGGTCCACTACCGGCTGGTCCCCGAAACGACCGACCGCCTCGCGGTCATCCTCACCCGCCCGGCGGAACTGCCCCTGACCACCCGGTGACCGGCACTCCGCGGCTGTCCTTCACCGACCGCTACCTCACCGTCTGGATCCTCGCCGCGATGGTGGCCGGCCTCGGCCTCGGCCGCTTGGTCCCCGGCCTGGGCGACGCGCTCGCCGCGGTGACCGTGGCGGAGGTGTCCCTGCCGATCGCCCTCGGCCTGCTGGTGATGATGTACCCGGTGCTGGCCAAGGTCCGCTACGACCGCCTGCACACCGTCACCCGCGACCGGCGACTGCTCCGGACCTCCCTGGTGCTGAACTGGATCCTCGGCCCCGCGCTGATGTTCGCGCTCGCGTGGACCTTCCTGCCGGACCTGCCCGAGTACCGCACCGGCCTGATCATCGTGGGCCTCGCCCGCTGCATCGCCATGGTCATCGTCTGGAACGACCTGGCCGGCGGCCACCGCGAAGCGGCCGCCGTCCTGGTCGCGCTGAACTCGCTCTTCCAGGTGATCGCCTTCTCGGCCCTCGCCTGGTTCTACCTCTCCGCCCTGCCCGGCCTGCTGGGCCTGGAACGGACCGGCCTCGACATCTCCTTCGGCGAGATCGCCCGCAGCGTGATCATCTTCCTCGGCATCCCGCTCGCCGCCGGCTACCTCACCCGCCGCACCGGAGAACGCGCCCGGGGCCGCGCCTGGTACGAGACGACGCTCCTCCCGCGCCTCGGCCCGCTCGCCCTGTACGGACTGCTGTTCACCATCGTGATCCTCTTCGCCCTCCAGGGCGAGGCCATCACCTCCCGCCCCCACGACGTGGCCCGCATCGCCGTGCCCCTGCTGCTCTACTTCGCCCTCATGTGGACGGGCGCCATGCTGCTGGGCCGCGCCATCGGCCTGGACCATCCCCGCACCACGGCCCTGGCCTTCACCGCGGCGGGGAACAACTTCGAACTCGCCATCGCCGTCGCCATCGCGACCTTCGGCGCCTCCTCAGGCCAGGCCCTCGCGGGCGTCGTCGGCCCGCTCATCGAAGTGCCCGTGCTGATCGGCCTGGTCCACGTCGCCCGGTACGCCCGCCGCTGGTTCACCACCGAGAGAGTTCCGGCCCATGCCTGACCCCACCGTTCCGTCCGTGCTCTTCGTCTGCGTGCACAACGCCGGCCGCTCCCAGATGGCCGCCGCCTTCCTGACCCACCTGGCGGGCGACCGCGTCCGGGTCCGCTCCGCCGGCTCCGCCCCCGCCGACACCGTCAACCCGGCCGTCGTGGCGGCCATGGCGGAGTCCGGCATCGACATAGCCGCCGAGACCCCCAAGGTGCTCACCACCGAAGCGGTGCGGGACTCCGACGTGGTCATCACCATGGGCTGCGGCGACAGTTGCCCGGTCTTCCCGGGCAAGCGCTACCTCGACTGGCCCCTCGAAGACCCCGCAGGCCACGGCCTGGACCAGATCCGCCCCCTCCGCGACACGATCGAACACCGCGTCCGCACCCTGCTGACGGACCTGGGCATCCCGGCCTGACCCATCCGAACCCTTCGGCCCCCACGAGCCGGCCCGCCACCGCGCCGCGCGCCTCGCGTGAGAAGAAGTGCACGCGCCTGAGGCGGCCGCGCCCTGGGTCACCTCATTGGATCAGTCCAGCAGGGCACCCCTCCAGCAAGCGCGGGTAGATTCGCGATAACCAATGGGCGAGAAAAGGAAGTGGTGGCAGTGACTCAGGTCAATACGCCTCCCGACGCGCGCGTCGGAACAGGGAACTGGTGGGGGATGGCCGAAGTGCGGAGGGCTGGTGTGGGCAGCGACGGCAAAGCCTGCTTGTGGCTGACCGGGGAATCGGGCGGCATCAAGATAGACGGATGGTACTGGGGAGCCAAGCCTGAGATGGCGATGGTGGGAGAATTCGCCATCGTCTATGGAAAGAAAGTGGAGGTCGGCCTCGTCAATCACGAGGCGAATTCCGACATCTACAACATCCTGCTCGCACGATGACGGAGGGAGCCGCGCGTGCTCCGCCGGCCCGTGGCCAGGCGCATACGCCTGTGGTCGCCGCCCGGACGCGCGGCGCAGCCTCGCGCGGTACGGCGCTCCCGGTACAGGCGGACAGTTGATCTGTGTGAGGTGAGACCATGGGCGCCGGCGAAGCCGTCGATGGCGGTCGGACCAGACGGAAAGAATTCTCGACCGACAACCTCAGAACGATCGCCGGTGTGGCCGCGGTCATTGTGGGTGACGCGGTCATCGGAGCTGTCGCCCTCGTGGCCGTATTCCATACCGATGGGCAGGCGCAGGCGGCGTTCCTGGCCAGCGCCTTCACCGCGATCACCGGAATCACCACGGCGTACTTCGGGATCAAGGCCGTGAGTAACACGGCACAGAGAGGACTGGAGCGCGCGAAGGAGTGACCGGGCGAGGCGCGAAGACCCCGGAGCTGGAGCTGGCCGGTCCCGGAGCCAGGACTGAGCCGTTCGTGCGCCCAACGGTTGCGCGCGTTCAGCGGATGCGAAAACGGCGAAGGCCCAGGTCAGGGATGGTGTCCTTGACCTGGGCCTTCGTTGCAAGAGTGGGCGCCGAGTACCGATTGCCCGCGACAAGCCCGCTGCGGTACGCAGCGGTGGAACCTGTTCTGCGGCCACTCATCACGGCGGCCCGTTTGCAAACGTCCGCGCCGTCCTGGCACTGTCCGCCCTGACTGGCACGGATCGGGCTCCCGTGTGTGGGAAGCCGTCGTCTCGCTCGCGCTCGGGTGAAGCTTGCGGTTCAGTGGCGGCGGATGCCGACTCGACGGCCCTTGCCCGGCACGGTCGGGACGGTCTCCGACGGAGTCCGGGCCGGCTGAGAGGGCTGGCTCGCGCGCCCGGAAGCCAATCGTCCGGGCTTTCCGGCCGGAGCGCGGGTTCGCAGGGCAGAATGAGGCCGTGAGCGACGAAGACGTGGATCTGGCTGACCTGCTGGGAACCCAGGAATCGGCCTGCCTCGAGTTCAAGCGCAGTCCGAAGCGCGAGGGCAAGCGGGGTGACGCCATCGGCAACGCGGTGTGCGCTATGGCCAACGATCTGAGTGGCCGTGGCGGGGGTGACATCCTCGTGGGAGTGGACGACAAGGGTCTGCCTGTCGACGACATCGATCTGAGCGATCGCGCGCTCCTCCAACTGACCGAGATCCGGGACTCCGGCCTCATCCTGGACCGTCCGTCTCTCACGGTCGAGCGGGCCGTCTACCGAGGCAAGCCGGTCGTCCGGCTCCGCGTGGCCGCATCCGCGACCCCGCCGGTACGGTTCGACGGTGTCATCTGGGTTCGCCCAGGCCCCACCACGCGTAAGGCCAACCGGGAGGACGAGCGGGTTCTCACCGAGCGCCGACGAGCCAAAGACCGCCCCTTCGACACGCGGCCGTTGGAGCTGGCTCACGTGGATGACCTGGATTTGGATGTGTTCCGGCAGTCATATCTGCCTTCCATGGTCGCCCCGGACGTCATCGAGGAGAATGGGCGGCCCACCGATCTTCAGCTTTCCTCACTCCACCTCATGACCCCCGGCGGCACACCGACCACGCTCGGTGTATTGGCCGTAGGACTCGACCCCACGAGTCATGTACCGGGGGCCTACGTGCAGTTCGTCCGCTACCAGGGGAGTGACCTGGACGCCCCCATCGTGGATGAGCAGGAACTCCGGCAGAACCTGGTAGGACTCTCGGCCCGCCTGGAACCCCTCATGCGTAGCAATCTGCGCACGAGGCTCGCGGAGGAAGGGTTCCGGGAGACACCTCGTCCGGACTATCCGCTGGAAGCACTGCGCGAGCTGTGCATGAACGCGCTCATGCACCGGAATTACGAGACGTCCTACGCGCCGACCCGGATCGTCTGGTTCGATGACCGTATCGAGATCACCAACGCCGGCGGACCGTTCGGGCAGGTCCGGGACGACAACTTCGACCGTGTCACTGACTACCGCAATCCGTCCCTTGCCGCCGCGATGAAAGGGCTCGGATATGTGAACCGGTTCGGCCGGGGTATTGGGCGAGTGAGGAGGGCGCTGGAAGACAACGGGAATCCTCCCGCCGAGTTCCAGGTGGACGATTCATCGTGGGTCGTCGTGGTCAGGAGGGCTGCATGACATCGATCGCGTTGTTCAACAACAAGGGGGGTGTGGGAAAGACCACCCTCACTTACCATCTGGCCCACATGATCCGGCGCCTCGGCCTGAGCGTTCTCGCAGTCGACCTGGACCCTCAGGCGAACCTGACCTCCATGTGTCTGGACGAGACGGAAATCGAGGAGCTCTGGGAGAACCCTTCCGAGCTCATCAACCAGGGCGCGGTACCGGCTGGTCTCCCCGGAGTCGGACGGGTTCGCAGCGGGCAGACCATCGCTGATGCCGTCCGTCCGATCCTCGAAGGAATGGGTGACATCGCGGCCGTCGAGCCTGCCAGGCTCCAGCCGGACCTCTGGTTGCTGCCTGGCAGCCTCGATCTCAGCCGCTTCGAGGACAAGCTGTCCAATGAATGGTCTCGTGCTTATGCGGGCGACATCGCGGCCATTCGTACATCGACGGCGTTCCATCGGATCATGGAACAGGCGGCGCAGACAGTGGACGCCGATGTTGTGCTGATCGATGTCGGCCCCAACCTGGGAGCCATCAACCGGGCCGCTTTGATTTCCGCCGACACGGTACTGATGCCGTTGGCCGCAGACCTTTTCTCACTCAAGGGACTCAGTAACCTGGGGCCGACACTGCGCCAGTGGCGCGCCGACTGGCAACAACTCGTCCTCCCCAGGGTGCCGCAGAACATCTCCGCGCCCCAAGCCGAGATGCGTCCCCTCGGGTATGTGATCATGCAGCCGGAGATGCGCCTTGACCGGCCGGTCAAGGCGTACGAGCGGTGGCTCAAGCGGATTCCCTGGGTCTACTCCTCGGCGGTTCTCGACGAGATGCAGCCCAATGGGGATGATGACCGGCACCGCATCGCGACCATGCGGAACTACCGCAGCCTGATGCCTCTGGCGCACGACGCGAGGAAGCCCATGTTCGATCTGAGGCCGGCCGACGGCGCCCTTGGCAGCACTCAGCAATACGTGAAGACCTGCTTCAAGGAGTTCCACACGCTGTCCCGCGAGGTGCTCGCGCGGATCGGCGAGCCTCTGGAGAAGGACCCCTCAGTGGCACCGGTCGGCCCGAGCTAGGTGTGTTGTTCGGGGAGGTTGGTGACGCGGTCGGCGGGTGTCCGGCCGACGGTTACGGCTTCGAACGCGGCGAGGGCCCAGGCCGCGGACGGTGTCCTTGACCTGGGCCCTCGTCCTACGAGCGGGCGACGAGAATCGCACTCGCGCTCCGATCCGGGAAGCCCTGAGCTCTTGGCGGGCCCATGGTCGCCGACCCGCCGGACCGCCGCCGACGGCGACCGTCCGGGCAGGCCACGGAGAACCGCCGTTGACCGTGAACGGCCGCCCTGACGGGCACGCATCGGGCACGGCTCACCGGGCCACAGGGGCCCGCGCGGCCCGCCGAACCATACGCGGGTGTGTCACTCGAACTGTGCGAAGAACCTCCAGATCTCTCCCTTGGTCCAGGTCGCGACGCCGCTTTCGTTGGGGGAGCCGTCGACCGGACCGGGGATGTGGCCTCCGTCGAACGCCGCCCACTGGACCGGGTACCCGGCACGGCAGTTCGCGTACGTGGTGGTGATGTGCGTTCGGCTGCCCGGCGCGGGCTCGCGCGGGCTCTGGGCAGTGCAGCCGTTGTTGCTGACGAACCTGTCGCGCAGGGACCGTCCTTGCGCGATGTTGAGAACGGAGTCGCTGATGCCGTGGATGCCGAAGTAGGCGATGGGCTGGTTGCCGCCGCTGCACCCGCTGATCTGGGCGCCGGCGATGACCGCCACGGCCCTGAAGTCGTTCGCCCGGGCGCAGGCGAGTGCGTAGCTCATGCCGCCGCCCCAGCTGAATCCCGTGGCGAAACGCTGTGCCGGGTTGACGCAGAGGCCGGCCTCGATGCGCCGGATCATGTCGTCGACGAAGGTGACGTCCTCACCGCCGGCATTGGCCCAGCCGTTGCCGAGGCCCTGGGGGGCGACGAGGATCGCGGTGTTGTTCGACTGTTCCTGCTGGCCGTAGTAGGACCAGGCGTTCCCGCTCGTTCCGCCGGAGGCGACATCCTGGGCGGTTCCGCCTCGCCAGTGGAATGCGAAGATCAGCCGGTAGGGACGGTTGTTGTCGTAGTTGTCGGGGACTCTGAGGATGAAGCTGCGGCTCTTGCCGCCGCTCTGGATCGTGTGCGTGCCGCTCGTCAGACCCGGGGTGCTGCCGCATCCGCCCTCGCCACCGGACGACAGCTTGATCATGCGCCATTGCTGGTTGGTGCCGCCCCAGTCGGCGTACTGGATGATGCCGCCGCCGTCGGCGGTGGAGGCGTCCCGCACCTCTACCGCCTTGCCGCTGCCGCGGTTGATCAGCCGGACGTGGTCCGCGTCGGAGTCGGCCAGCCGGAACTGCTGGTTGGCCCCGTTGTGGTCGGCCCACTGCTGGACCGCGGCACCGTCGGCGGTCGAGGCGCCCGCCACGTCGAGAACCTTGTCCGAATGCCGGGCCTTGAGCCGGTAGAAGCCGTTGCCGGCGTCCACGAACCGCCACTGCTGGTTGGTTCCGTCGTGGCGCGTCCACTGCTGGAGCGCGGCGCCGTCGGCGGTCGAGGCGCCCGCGACATCCAGTGCCTTGCCGCTGTTGCGATTGACCAGGACGTACCAGGCGCCTGTGTCCACCGCCGCGGCCTCGGCGGACGCCGACAGCCCCTGGGCGGGCGTGGTGATCACCGAGGTGAGCAGACCGGTCGCGAGGACCGTCGCCAGCACCGCGGTGATCCTCGACCACCATCGGGATCCGTGTGGGCGGGCGGAGCGAGCCGCACCAGAGATCTTCATCGATGCACTCCTTTGTCAGCGACGGGCCCCATCAGGTGACGGTCCAGCGCTGGTTGCTGCCGTTCCAGCAGGAGTAGAGCTGGAGCTGGGCGCCGTTGCCGGAGCCTGTGGCGTCGAGGCAGAGGCCGGACTGGACGCCGACGATGGAGCCGTCGGAGTTCACGCGCCATTTCTGGTTGTCGCCGCCCCAGCAGCTGTAGATCTGGACTCTGGTGCCGTTGCCGGTGCCGCCGGCGTCCAGGCACTTGTTGCCGTAGACCCTGAACTCGCCGCTGGCGGTGTGCGTCCACTGCTGGTTGGTGCCGCCGTGGCAGTCCCACAGCTGGACCTGGGTGCCGTCGGTGGTGCTGGAGTTGGGCACGTCCAGGCACCGCTCCGAACCGACGCCCCTGATCCGCCCACCCGGAATGGGCGTGGACGAGCCGCCGTTGAGCGCGTTGAGGACGGCGTCGTAGGCGGGCTTCTTGCTGCCGTCGTTGTTGAACAGCAGCGGCGTGTGCTGCGATCGCCAGGAGTCGCTGTCGCGCACACCCCAGACGGTGATGCCGACGCAGCGCGCGACCGCCAGGCAGTCATTGGTCACGTTGGCGTAGGTCGTGGGCGAGGCGCCCTGGATGTCGAGCTCGGTGACGGACACGTCGACGCCGAGCGCGGCGAAACTCTGCAGGGTGGTGCGGAAGTTGCTGTTGTAGGGGTTGCCCTCGTTGAAGTGCGCCTGGAAGCCGACACAGTCGATCGGCACGCCGCGCTGCGTGAAGTCCCGGACCATGGCGTACATGGCCTGCGTCTTGGCCGCGTTCCAGTTCTCGACGTTGTAGTCGTTGTAGCAGAGCTTGGCGGCCGGGTCGGCGGCGCGCGCGGTGCGGAAGGCGACCTCGATCCAGTCGTTGCCGGTGCGCTGGAGGTTGGAGTCGCGCCGGGCTCCCGAACCGCCGTCGGCGAAGGCTTCGTTCACGACGTCCCACTCGGCGATCTTGCCGCGGTAGTGGGTCATCACACCGGTGATGTGGTCGGTCATCGCCCGGCGCAGCTCGCCGCCGCTGAGGCTCTGCATCCAGCCGGGCTGCTGGGAGTGCCAGGCCAGGGTGTGGCCGCGCACCTGTTTGCCGTTCTGCACCGCCCAGTTGTAGACGCGGTCACCGGCGGTGAAGTTGAACTGTCCCCGCTGGGGTTGGGTGGCATCGATCTTCATCTCGTTCTCGGCCGTCACCGAGGTGAACTCGCGGTTCGCGATACTCGTGTACACCGAGTCGTTCAACCTGCCCGAGGCGATGGCGACGCCGAAGTAACGATCGCTCTGCGCCGCCGCGGCGCCGAGCGTGCTCTCGGCGGCGTGCGCGCTCGGCGGGGTGACCAGGGCACCGACCACCCCGAGGACGCCGACGATCAGCGCTATCAGGAGACCGCGGAACGTCCGGCGGGCGGTGGGTGGGGAGAGGGCGTACGAGCCCATGACTGTGCCTCCTGGGTAGACGTCACGGAAGGGCTGAAGTGCGGCGGAGGCGTCGTGCGCCCCCCCCGGGGCGGGGGGCGGGGGGAGGCCGCCCCCCGGCAAAAACGGGGGAGCGGGCCCCAAGGGCGCGCCGAAGGACAGTGGCTTCGGCGGGGACGATGAGCGACGACGACGCCAGGCCGTAGTGGACGACCACGGCCGCGCGTACCGGACGCGGGGCCGTGGCGGGGGTGCGACAGAGGCATGGGGTACTCCATGGCGGCTCAACCGGCGGACCGCCACGCGGCGTCGCTTACCTCTCCAAGGGTGCGAAGAGCCAGGATGCGCTGGCGTGGAACTCACCGGACCGGAAATGGGGTGACGCGGGTGCTGTGGTGCGCGGCTCTGCTGTGCACCGCGGATTGCCCGGGGCGCACTGTTCGACGTTCGAAAGGCGACTGCCCTCTCAGGCAGCGAGATTGAGGGATTGACAGTGGATCGTCAATCTTCCTCGCGGAACGTTCCGCATCTCGACCGAAAATTTCCGGAAGCCCGGCGAGCTCGACGGGGGCGGCCGGACCCCCAGCGCCGCCGTCGGTGGGGGCCGTCGGCACGGGCCCCGGCGAAAGGACCGAAACAGCAGGTCGGCGAGCTCAAGCGGTCCCTGAGGCGACAGGCCCAGGTGCCGGCCGGTCGTGCGAGGTCGCGTGCCGGCCGGGGTCGGACGTCCTCCCTCAAGCCCGAAGGAGAGGCGCTGTTTGTGGACAGATAGGTGACAGGCCTTGACCGAGAGGTCACATGTTCCTACCTTGTGGCGCCAAGGAGTCCGTGAAGTTTCGTAAGTTTTCGGTGCTTGACGCTTCCCGCCCCGGAGGTCTCCATGGCCAACACCCACCGGACGCCCAGTGGATCCGCTGGTGTGACGGCCCCCTGGCGGTAGCCGTCACAACGGGTCATCAGCTGGGACGGCTGAAGGCTGGAGGTATCTCTCGTCTCCGTCCACGGCGAAACGCTCCGGCTGAGCGCCCAGCGCACCAACTCTTCGGCATACGCGGCCGCTTTCGCACCTCTCCCGTCCCTGACCCCCGGGGCGGCCGTTGCGGTTCATCGGGGTCACCCCACCCCCGACCCCAGAAAGGGATGCCTCTTATGTGGCTTCGCCGTACGTCCCCGCTCCGCCTGAGACGCCTGCTCGCCGTCCTCGCGCCCTTACTGCTCGTGGCCACCTTCCTCGGTGCCCAGCCCGCCAGCGCGGCGACCGTCGACCCCAACGCCTCGTATGTGCTGGTCAACCGCAACAGCGGCAAGGCCCTGGACGTCTACAACCAGGCGACCGGCGACGGCGCCCGCATCACCCAGTGGGCCAGGAACGACCAGGCCCAGCAACAGTGGCAGTTCGTCGACTCCGGCAACGGCTACTACCGCATCAAGTCCCGCCACTCCGGCAAGGTCCTGGACGTCCACAACTGGTCCACCCAGAACGGCGGCTCGATCGTCCAGTGGGCCGATCTGAACGCCACCAACCAGCAGTGGCGGCTGGCCGACAGCTCTGACGGCTACGTGAGGTTCATTTCGCGCCACAGCGGCAAGGCCCTCGAAGTACAAGGCGCCTCCACCGCCGACAGCGCGAACATCGTCCAGTACGACGACTGGAACGGCGCCAATCAGCAGTGGCAGCTCGTCAAGGTCGGCGGCGGCAACCCCGGACAGTGCGCTCTGCCATCGACCTACCGCTGGACATCAACGGGCGCACTGGCGCAGCCCAAGCCGGGATGGGTCTCGCTCAAGGACTTCACCGTCGCCCCCTACAACGGCCAGCACCTCGTCTACGCGACGACGCACGACACAGGGACGCGCTGGGGTTCGATGAACTTCAGCCTGTTCGGCAACTGGTCGCAGATGGCCTCGGCCAGCCAGAACACGATGTCGGCCTCCACCGTCGCGCCCACGCTCTTCTACTTCGCGCCGAAGGACATCTGGGTGCTCGCCTACCAATGGGGCAGGACCTCCTTCTCCTACCGGACCTCGAGCGACCCCACCAACCCGAACGGCTGGTCGGCCGAGCAGGAGCTCTTCTCCGGAACCATCTCCGACTCCCCGACCGGTCCCATCGACCAGACGCTCATCGCCGACGACAGGAACATGTACCTGTTCTTCGCCGGCGACAACGGCAAGATCTACCGGGCCAGTATGCCGATCGGGAACTTCCCGGGCAGCTTCGGCTCGACCTCGACCGTGATCATGAGCGATACGCAGAACAACCTGTTCGAAGGCCCGCAGGTCTACAAGCTTCAGGGTGAGAACCGCTACCTCATGATCGTCGAGGCGATCGGCTCGCAGGGCCGCTACTTCCGCTCGTTCACAGCCACCAGCCTGAACGGCTCGTGGACACCCCAAGCCGTGTCCGAGAGCAACCCCTTCGCCGGCAAGGCCAACAGCGGCGCCACCTGGACCAACGACATCAGCCACGGCGAACTGCTTCGCACGAGCCCCGATCAGACCATGACCATCGACCCCTGCAATCTGCAGTTCCTCTACCAGGGGCGCAGCCCCAACTCCGGCGGCGACTACGGTCTCCTCCCCTACCGCCCAGGCCTGCTGACACTGCAGCGCTGACGGCGTGACACGACTCCGGCTCCGACATGGAGCCGACGTGGCGGGCTCGGCCTTCCGCCGAGCCCGCCCGGTCACGCGACAACGTCAGGACTCACCCACGGCGACCGAGCGCGGGCCGCGCCACGCTCACCAACCCGGGCGTTCCCACTACAGCGTCTCGGCCCCGACCACCGCGGTGACGGAGAGGAGACCCGGTGGGCGAGCGGGTCGAGAGGGCCCCGGACTCCTGAGCCACGTGGTGGTGATGCGCCGAGATCCCGCCTCCGCGGTGATGCGATGTCCTGACCGGCCGGTTCCAGGCCGGTCTTCAGACCGGAGACTGCGGCAGGGGCGCTTGCCGCTCACACGCCGCATCCGCTCGGCGACATCCTTCCGCGCCGAGCGCACCGCCAGAAGGAGTCTTCCCGGTGCTCGGGGCGGTGGGCACTCGAAGCACTGGTATGCGGTGCCGATACGCGTGGTGCGCATCCCGCACCATGTGTGTCGCGCACTGGATACCGGCGGTATCCGGCGGCCACGCACGAGCTGTGGGCGCGGCATCCGGCGCCCAGGGGCTCCCTTTGGCGCGGATCCGGCACGTGACCCCATGCCGGCCTCGCACAGCAGAAACCCCCAGGTCGCTGACCTGGGGGTCTGAGATGGAGCGGGCGACGAGAATCGAACTCGCGCTCTGAGCTTGGGAAGCTCATGTTCTACCATTAAACTACGCCCGCCGGGAGCTGGAGCTAGTTTAGCGCATCCCGGGAGTGGCTGGGGACCGGTGTCGGTGGCATCCCTTAGTGTGGCGGCGTTGTCGGCGTCTCTGGAGGGGTGCTTTGCAGGTCACCGTTGTCCGTTGTGCCGAGGGGCATGTGTTCGCCGCCCCCCGTTTCCCGCTGCGGCAGCTGCGGCGGGACCGGATCGGGCCCGCGCGGTTGCTGAGGTGTCCGCGGTGTGCCCGGCTGCGCAGTGCCGTGCCCGTCTCAGACCTGGGTGCGGTGGAAGTTCAGGTATGACCGGGAGGGGGTCGGCCCTCGCTGGTTCTGGTAGCGGGAGCCGACCCCGCTCGATCCGTAGGGGTGCTCGGCCGGCGAGGTCAGGCGGAACATGCACAGCTGGCCGATCTTCATCCCCGGCCACAGCTTGATCGGGAGCGTCGCCACGTTGGACAGCTCCAGCGTCACATGGCCCGAGAAGCCCGGGTCGATGAAGCCGGCCGTCGAGTGGGTGAGCAGGCCGAGCCGGCCGAGGGAGGACTTGCCCTCCAGGCGGGAGGCCACATCCTCGGGGAGCGTCACCACCTCGTAGGTCGAGGCCAGGACGAACTCCCCGGGGTGCAGGATGAACGGCTCGTCGCCCGCCGGTTCGATCACCCGGGTCAGGTCCGGCTGCTCGACCGAGGGGTCGATGTGCGGGTAGCGGTGGTTCTCGAACACCCGGAAGAAGCGGTCCAGCCGTACGTCGATGCTGGAGGGCTGCACCATCGACGGGTCGTACGGGTCGATCCGTACCCGTCCGGCGTCGATTTCGGTCCGGATGTCCTTGTCTGAGAGAAGCACCCCCGAAGGCTACAGCGTCACAGCGTGCCGAGTTTCACCAGCATCAGCAGCGACAGCAGCTGGATCGCCGACGCCGCCAGGGCGCGCGGCCAGGGGAGTTCGTGCGAGCGGGCGACCATCATGGTGAAGAGCGCGCCCGCGAACAGCCAGGTCGCCCAGCCCAGTATCTGGACCACCGGGGTCGCGCCGCCCACGAAGATCGCCACCACCAGCCGCGGCACATCGGTGAGCGCCATGATCAGCATCGCGAGCCCCGTGGTCGGGGCCCACAGGCCGTTGCCGCCGAACTGCCGGGCCAGGTTGTGGGTCACCGTCGACAGCAGCAGCGACCCCAGCACCATCGCGACACCGGTGATCAGCAGGTAGATCACGGCGTTGGAGACCGTGGTGTTGAGTATGTCCTCGCGCGCCTTGTCCAGGCCGAAGACCGCCACCGTGCCGTACAGGAACGTGACGATCAGGGCCGGGCCCCACATCGGGTAGTCCCGCATCCGCCAGAACGTCGGGTCCGGCTTGAGGATCAGGGACGGCAGCAGTTCCTTCCACGGCAGCGGGGGCTGCGGGGGCGGGGGAGGGGGCTCCGCCGGGCCGGCCGCCGCCGGCGTCCCGTAGCCGTAGCCGTCGCCGTGTCCGTCGTCGTAGTACGGCTCGGCCTGGTACGGCGACGGATACGGCTGCTGCGGTTCTTGCTCGCGCTTCCTTCGTTGTCCGGGCACAAGTACGAACGTACCCCCTCCCGGCCCCCTCCCGATCCCGGTCCGTGTCAGCTGACGGGGTTCTCCACGGTGGACTCCGGCTCGGCGTCGGCCACCGGGGTTTTCACCGAGGTCAGCAGCAGCTGTGCCACGTCCACGACCTGCAGGTTTTCCTTGGCGGCACCGCTTTCCTTCTTGCCGTTCACCGAGTCCGTCAGCATCACGAGACAGAAGGGGCAGGCGGTGGAGACGATGTCCGGGTTGAGGGAGAGCGCCTCGTCGACCCGCTCGTCGTTGACGCGCTTGCCGATGCGCTCCTCCATCCACATCCGGGCGCCGCCGGCGCCGCAGCAGAAGCCGCGTTCCTTGTGGCGGTGCATCTCCTCGTTCCGCAGCCCCGGCACTTTGCCGATGATCTCGCGCGGCGGGGTGTAGACCTTGTTGTGCCGGCCCAGGTAGCAGGGGTCGTGGTACGTGATCAGGCCCTCGACCGGGGTGACCGGGACCAGCCGGCCCTCGTCGATCAGGTGCTGGAGCAGCTGGGTGTGGTGGATGACCTCGTACCGGCCGCCCAGCTGCGGGTACTCGTTGGCGAGCGTGTTGAAGCAGTGCGGGCAGGTGGCCACGATGCGCTTGACGGGGACGGTGCCGAACGCCTCGTTCAGCGTCTCGACGTTCTGCCGGCCCAGCTGCTGGTACAGGAACTCGTTGCCCAGGCGCCGCGCCGAGTCGCCGGTGCAGGTCTCGTCGCCGCCCATGATCGCGAACTTCACGCCGGCGGTGTGGAGCAGTTCGGCGAACGCCTTGGTGGTCTTCTTGGCCCGGTCCTCCAGGGCCCCGGCGCAGCCCACCCAGTAGAGGTAGTCGACCTCGGTGAGGTCCTCGACGTCCTGGCCGACGACCGGGACCTCGAAGTCGACCTCCTTGGTCCACTCCAGGCGCTTCTTCTTGGCCAGGCCCCAGGGGTTGCCCTTGCGCTCCAGGTTCTTCAGCATCGTGCCGGCCTCGCTGGGGAACGCCGACTCGATCATGACCTGGTAGCGGCGCATGTCCACGATGTGGTCGACGTGCTCGATGTCCACCGGGCACTGCTCGACGCAGGCGCCGCAGGTGGTGCAGGACCACAGCACGTCCGGGTCGATGACGCCGCCCTCGGCCTCGGTGCCGATCAGCGGGCGCTCCGGTGCCTCCTCGCCGGCCAGCAGGTAGGGGGCCTTGGCGTGGGCGTGGTCGCGCAGCGACATGACCAGCAGCTTGGGGGAGAGGGGCTTGCCGGTGTTCCAGGCCGGGCACTGCGACTGGCAGCGGCCGCACTCGGTGCAGGTGGAGAAGTCGAGCAGGCCCTTCCAGGAGAAGTGCTCGACCTGGGAGACGCCGAACTGGTCGTCCTCGCCCGGGTCCTCGAAGTCGATGGGCTTGCCGCCCGAGGTCATCGGCTGGAGGGCGCCGAGGGCGGTGCCGCCGGTGGCCTCGCGCTTGAACCAGATGTTGGGGAAGGCGAGGAAGCGGTGCCAGGCGACGCCCATGGAGGTGTTGAGGGCGACGGTGATGGCCCACACCATCGAGACGCTGATCTTGATGAGGGCGACCAGGTAGACGAGGTTCTGGAGGGTGCCGACGCTCAGTCCGTCGAAGGCGGCGACCAGCGGGTAGGAGAGGAAGTACGCCGCCTGGTAGCCGTCGGCGTGGTGCAGGGCGCCTTCCAGGCCGCGCAGCAGCAGGATGGCGACGCCGATGGTGAGGATGACGTACTCGACGAAGTACGCCTGCCAGGCCGTCGAGCCGGTGAAGCGCGACTTGCGGCCCGCCCGGGCCGGCAGGTTCAGCAGCCGGATCGTGATGAGGACGAGGATCCCGGCGACGGTGCCGGCGGCGAAGAACTCGGTCCACATCTCGAACGGGGTGAAGCCGCCGATCACCGGCAGCAGCCAGTCGGCGCGGAAGAGCTGGCCGTACGCCTGGACGAGGGTGGGCACCAGGGTGAGGAAGCCGAGCGCGACCAGCCAGTGGGCGACGCCGACGATGCCCCAGCGGTTCATCCGGGTGTGGCCGAGGAACTCCTTGACCAGGGTGAGGGTCCGCGCCCCCGGGTCGTCCGTCCGGGTGCCCGCGGG
>NZ_JBHWJL010000043.1:0-26677 GCF_042731495.1 Streptomyces sp. NPDC059853 | reverse complement strand
CAGGACATCTGCGCCACCGAGGAGCCGCAGCTGAAGGACCGGGGCACCGGGCACCGGGTACGGGCCGCCGAGCGCGCCACCACCCTGGCCCGGCCCCGCCCGGAGCCCGGCGGCGGCCACCCCCGTTGAACCTCCCGGCGGGCGCCCCCCACGGAAGCGGCGCCCGCCCCCTGGCCGGGGACGGGCGCCGCTTCGGTGCGATCGCGGGGCTTCCTACAACTCGAAGACCTCGTTGATCAGGGTCTGCTGCTCGATCTGGTGCCGCTTGGCCGAACCCACCGCGGGCGAGGACGACGCCGGACGCGACACCCGCCGCAGCCGGTTGGCGTCCGCCACCGGCTTCGAGCCGATGATCAGCTGGAGGTGGTCGACCAGGTTGAGCGCGATGAACGGCCACGCGCCCTGGTTGGCCGGCTCCTCCTGCGCCCACACATAGGTGGCGGCGTTGCGGTACCGGGCGATCTCGGTACGGATCTCCTCCGTCGGCAGCGGGTACAGCCGCTCCAGACGGATGATCGCCGTGTCCGTGGCCCCGCGCTTGGCGCGCTCCGCCTCCAGGTCGTAGTAGACCTTGCCGGAGCAGAACACCACCTTGCGCACCTGGTCCGGGTCCACCGTGCTGTCACCGATCAGCGGCCGGAAGCCACCGGTGGTGAACTCCTCCGCCTTCGAGGCCGCCGCCTTCAGCCGCAGCATCGACTTCGGGGTGAAGACCACCAGCGGCTTGTGGTGCGGGTTGTGCACCTGCCAGCGCAGCAGGTGGAAGTAGTTCGACGGCAGGGTGGGCGCCGCGACCGTCATGTTGTTCTGCGCGCACAGCTGGAGGAAGCGCTCGATCCGGGCCGAGGAGTGGTCCGGGCCCTGGCCCTCGTAGCCGTGCGGCAGCAGCAGGGTGACCCCGGAGGTCTGGCCCCACTTCTGCTCCGCCGAGGAGATGAACTCGTCGATGACGGTTGAGGCACCGTTGGCGAAGTCACCGAACTGCGCCTCCCACATCACCAGGGAGTCCGGGCGGGCGAGCGAGTAGCCGTACTCGAAGCCCATCGCCGCGTACTCGCTCAGCAGCGAGTCGTAGACGTTGAACCGGGCCTGGTCCTCGCTCAGGTACTGCAGCGGGGTGTAGTCCTCGCCGGTGTTGCGGTCGATGAGCACCGCGTGCCGCTGGCCGAAGGTGCCGCGCCGCGAGTCCTGGCCGGCGAGCCGGACGGTGGTGCCCTCCATCAGCAGCGAGCCGATCGCGAGCAGTTCGCCCATCGCCCAGTCGATCGTCCCCTCCTCGACCATCGCCGCGCGGCGCTGCATCTGCGGCAGCAGCCGGGGGTGGACGGTGATCCGCTCGGGGATGTTGACCTGCGACTCGGCGATCCGCTTGACGACCTCGGCGGACACCGCGGTCTCCACCGCCACCGGGAACTCCGCCTGCGGGGCGGGGACCCCGGCCGGGGCCGGGGAACCGGTGGCCTCGCGGACCTCCTTGAAGACCTTCTCCAGCTGGCCCTGGAAGTCCTGGAGCGCCTGCTCGGCCTCCTCCAGGGTGATGTCGCCCCGGCCGATCAGCGACTCGGTGTACAGCTTGCGCACCGAGCGCTTCTTGTCGATCAGGTCGTACATCAGCGGCTGGGTGAAGGACGGGTTGTCCGTCTCGTTGTGGCCGCGGCGCCGGTAGCAGACGAGGTCGATGACGACGTCCTTGTTGAACGCCTGCCGGTACTCGAAGGCCAGGCGCGCCACCCGGCACACCGCCTCCGGGTCGTCGCCGTTGACGTGGAAGATCGGGGCCTCGATCATCCGCGCCACGTCGGTGCAGTACATCGAGGAGCGGGCGGCGGCGGCCGTCGCCGTGTACCCGACCTGGTTGTTGATGACGATGTGCACGGTGCCGCCGGTGCGGTAGCCGCGCAGCTGCGACATGTTGAGGGTCTCGGCGACCACGCCCTGGCCGGCGAACGCCGCGTCACCGTGGATGAGGATCGGCAGGACGGTGAAGTCCTTGCCGCCCTTGCCGATGATGTCCTGCTTGGCGCGGGCGACACCCTCGACGATCGGGTCCACCGCCTCCAGGTGGGAGGGGTTGGCGGCCAGCGACACGGTGATCTGCTCACCGGAGAGACCGGTGAAGGTGCCCTCGGTGCCCAGGTGGTACTTCACGTCGCCGGAGCCGTGCATCGACTTCGGGTCGAGGTTGCCCTCGAACTCCCGGAAGATCTGCGCGTAGGACTTGCCGACGACGTTGGCCAGCACGTTCAGCCGGCCGCGGTGCGCCATGCCGATCACGGCCTCGTCCAGCGAGGCGGCGGCGGCCTCGTCCAGCACGGAGTCCAGCAGCGGGATGACGGTCTCGCCGCCCTCCAGCGAGAACCGCTTCTGGCCCACGTACTTGGTCTGGAGGAACGTTTCGAACGCCTCGGAGGCGTTGAGCCGGCGCAGGATGCGCAGCTGCTCCTCGCGCTCGGGCGGGGTGTGCCCCCGCTCGACGCGGTCCTGGATCCACTTGCGCTCCTTGGGATCCTGGATGTGCATGTACTCGATGCCGGTGGTGCGGCAGTACGAGTCGCGGAGCACGCCGAGGATGTCGCGCAGCGTCATCATGGACTTGCCGGCGAAGCCGCCGACCGCGAACTCCCGCTCCAGGTCCCACAGGGTGAGGCCGTGCTCGGTGATGTCCAGGTCGGGGTGCTTGCGCTGCTTGTACTCCAGCGGGTCGGTGTCGGCCATGAGGTGGCCGCGCACCCGGTAGGAGTGGATCAGGTCGAACACCCGGGCGGCCTTGGTGACTTCGTCGTCGTGGTTGACGTCGATGTCCTGGTGCCAGCGGACGGGCTCGTACGGGATCCGCAGGGCCTCGAAGATGTCGTCGTAGAAGTTGTGCTGGCCGAGCAGCAGCTGGGAGATCAGCCGCAGGAACTCGCCGGAGGCCGCACCCTGGATGACCCGGTGGTCGTAGGTGCTGGTGAGGGTCATCACCTTGGAGATGCCCAGGCGGTTGAGCGTGGCCTGGGAGGAACCCTGGAACTCCGCCGGGTACTCCATGGCGCCGACGCCCAGGATGACGCCCTGGCCGGGCATCAGACGCGGTACCGAGTGCACGGTGCCGATGCCGCCGGGGTTGGTCAGGGAGGCGGTGACGCCGGAGAAGTCCTCCATCGTCAGCTTCCCGGAGCGGGCGCGGCGCACGATGTCCTCGTACGCCTGCCAGAACTCGAAGAAGGTGAGCGTCTCGGCCTTCTTGATGCCGGCCACCACGAGCTGCCGGTCACCGTTGGGCTTGACCAGGTCGATGGCGAGCCCGAGGTTGACGTGCTCGGGCTTGACGAGGGTCGGCTTGCCGTCCTTCTCCTGGTAGGAGTAGTTGATGGCCGGCATCGCCTTCAGCGCCTGCACCATGGCGTAGCCGATGAGGTGCGTGAAGGACACCTTGCCGCCGCGGGCGCGCTTGAGGTGGTTGTTGATGACGATGCGGTTGTCGAACAGCAGCTTCACCGGAACCGCGCGCACGGAGGTGGCGGTGGGCAGGTCGCGGGAGGCGTTCATGTTCTTCGCGACCGCCGCGGCCGGACCGCGCAGCGTGATCAGCTCGGGGCCCCCGGACACCTCCTCGGCGGGGGCCTGCGCCTTCGCCGGGGCGGGCGCCGGCTGTGCAGCCGGTGCGGGAGCCTGGGCGGCGGCCGGAGCCGGAGCCGGGGCCGCCGCGGGCGCCGCGGGGGCCTGACCGGCTCGCGCCGACGGAGCCTTCTCGGGGGCGGGCGAACCGTCCCCCGTCTGCTTGGCCTGGCCCGGCTTGTAGTCGGCGAAGAAGTCCCACCAGGCCCGGTCTACGGAATTGGGGTCCTGGAGGTACTGCTGGTAGATCTCGTCGACGAGCCATTCGTTGGCACCGAAGCCGGCGGCAGGGCTCTTCTGAGATCCAGCTTGTTCGGTCTCGACACCCGAGGTGTCCGTGGACTGTGGCGACACGGCGGCAACCGCCCTCTTCCGCTTCGCAAGGTAATGGACAGCGGGAATCAAGGCTACGCCTGTCGACCCCTCCTCCGCAGTCCTGTGGGCCCAGCAGTCGCGTACGTCACATTCCCGGTCGGGTTTCGGCACTCGATTGTGCGGGAATCGAACCAAGTTCGGCACGATCCGGGAACGACAAAGCAACGGCTGCCGCGGCGGCGCGGTCCGTTTCCGGGCCGGAGCCGCCGCACCCCACCCGACCTGCGGCCGGTGGATCCGGGCTGCTCCGCCCCTGGCGAGCCTACGTCAACCCTTTACCTCGTTATTACCCGGGAGAGTGAGCCGGATGCGACAACCGCGTATGGATTCGGCCACACCGATCGTCCCGCCGTGCAGATCCACCGCCCAGCGCGCGATCGCCAGCCCCAGACCCGTCCCTCCGTCACGCTGCGTGACGCCATTGGTGCCGCGTCCGAACCGCTCGAAGACCAGATCCCGCTGCGCCGGCGGAATCCCCGGGCCCTCGTCCAGCACCTCCAGCACCAGGGAGCCCGCCGCGGCCCCCGGCCGGGCCAGCACCGTCACCGTGCCGTCGCGCGGACTGTGCTTGACGGCGTTGTCCACCAGATTCGTCACCACCTGATCCAGCCGCTCCGGATCGGCGTGCGCGTGCAGCCCCGGCGCCACATCCAGCCGCAGCCGGACATCCGTGCGGGAGTGGCCGCGCCCCATCGCCATGTGCGCGCCGTCCAGCACCGCGCTCAGATACGGCTCCACCCGGAAGCGGCGCGGCGACAGCGGCACCACCCCGTTCTCCAGCCGGGACAGGTCCAGCAGCTGCTCCACCAGCCGGCCGAGCCGCTCGGTCTGCCGCAGCGCGGTGGCCATGGTCTGCGGATCGGCCTCCGAGACCCCGTCCACCACGTTCTCCAGGACGGCGCGCAGCCCGGCGATGGGGGTGCGCAGCTCGTGCGAGACGTTGGCGACCAGCTCCTTGCGGTGCCGGTCCACGGCCTGGAGGTCGGCGGCCATCCGGTTGAAGGCGTCCGCGAGGTCACCGAGTTCGTCGCGCCGGGCCACGTGCACCCGGCGGCCGTAGTCGCCGCGCGCCATCGCCCGCGAGGCGGCCGTCATCTCCAGCAGCGGAGCGGCCAGCGAGTGCGCCACGAACTGGGTGACCAGCAGCGAGGCGATGATCGCGATGATGGCGATGACCTGCAGCTCGATGTCGGAGCGGTAGGCCATCAGGATCAGCACCGTGGTGATGCCGACCGAGACGATCACCAGCCAGCCGAGCGCGGCCTTCACCGAGCGGTACGGGTCCAGCGGGCGCAGCAGCGCCCAGGTGCGGCGGGAGAGCGGGACCCCGGGGGGCGGGTCGGGCACGGGCTCAGCCCTCGACGGGCGCCTGCCGGGCGACCGGGGGTTCCGCGGCGAAGCCGGGGGGAGTCTCCAGGGCGTATCCGACGCCGTGGACGGTGCGGATCCGCTCCGCTCCGATCTTTCTGCGGAGTGCCTTGACATGGCTGTCCACGGTACGGGTGCCGGAGGCGTCGGCCCAGTCCCAGACCTCGGCCAGCAGCTGCTCGCGGGTGAGCACCGCGCGGGGGGAGCGGGCCAGGCACATCAGCAGGTCGAACTCGGTGGGCGTCAGATGCACGTCCTTGCCCGCCGCCCGGACCCGGCGCTGGGTGCGGTCGATCTCCAGGTCGCCGAGCCGTACGCTGCCGGGGCGCGGCGTGGTGGCGGCGACGGTGGCCCGCTCGACGCGGCGCAGCAGCACATGGGTGCGGGCGACCAGCTCGCGCATGGAGAACGGCTTGGTCATGTAGTCGTCGGCGCCGACGCCCAGGCCCACCAGCATGTCGGTCTCGTCGTCCCGTGCGGTGAGCATGAGGACCGGCACCGGGCGCTGGGACTGCACCCGGCGGCACACCTCCAGACCGTCGAAGCCCGGCAGCATCACGTCCAGGACCAGCAGGTCCGGGTGCCAGGAGGCGGCGGTCTCCACGGCGGCGGGGCCGTCGGCGGCCGTCTGCACCAGGAAGCCCTCGGCGCGCAGCCGGGCGGCGATGGCCTCCACGATGGTCGGATCGTCCTCGACCACCAGGACCCGGCGCTGGGCGCCCGGGGTGCTGGCCGTGGCCGCACCGTGCGCCGTCGCGCGTTCGCGGGTCTGCTGGTCCTGCTCCGGGGCTCCGCCGTCCTGCACCGGATCGCCGGACGGCGTCCGGTCTGCCGTTCGGGTGTGTGTCTGGGTCATCTTCCGCCCCCGGAAAGGTCCGTTGCCGGCCGGCTGCTGCCGGCACTCGTCTGGGTGTGGCGCTCGTCAGGTGGAACGCTGGGTAGTACGTGCAGCGTAGAGCCCGCACCTGACATGCGGCTACGCGGATGGGCTGGCGTAATGATGGCTGGCGAGAAAGAGCACGTCGGGTACGCCTCGGGCAACCGGCACCTCTTCGGTGCGCACCGTGGTGAATCCGGCATCGCGCAGGTGCCGCTCAAATGCGGGCGAGGGCAGGGCGGACCAGATCACCAGGACGCCGCCGGGGGTGAGGGCGGTGCGGCAGGCGGCGAGTCCCGCGGGGGAGTAGAGGCCGGCGTTGTCGTCGGTGACGGTCCAGTCCGGGCCGTTGTCGATGTCCAGACACAGCGCGTCGTACCGGCCGGGCGCGGCGGCCAGGTGGTCGAGCAGGTCGGTGTGGACGAGTGCGGTGCGCGGATCGGCGAGCGCGGCCTCGGTGAGCGGGCGCAGCGGCCCGTCCCGGTGCCAGTCGATGACGGCGCTCTCCCGCTCGGCGACGGTGATGGAGCCCCAGCGCGGTGAGGCGGCGGCCTCGTCGAGGGAGAAGCCGACGCCGAGACCGCCGATCAGCAGGGCGGGGGCGGCCGGGGGCGTGCCGGGCCCGGCGTCCAGGGCGGTGAGCGCGGCGCGGATCAGCAGCCGTTCGGAGCGCCCGTCCGAGGTGTCCATGAGGAAGGTGCCGTTGGCGATGATCTGGAGGAGGCCGCCGTGCCGCCGCAGCACCACTTCGCCGTACGGGCCGGTGCGGCGGTCCAGCACCTGGGGGCGGTCGTCGGGGTGGTCGTCACCGTGAACCGTCATGGCCCCATCCTCGCGCAGCCGCCGGGCGGGTGGGGACGGGGAGGAGGGGAGAGAGGTGTCAGGCACCGGTCAGGGCGAGCAGGGCCGAGGCGTCGTCGTGGATCTTGCCCCGGGGGTGCCGGGTGCCCGCCGGATCGGCCCGCTCCGCGGTGCGCACCCGGGCGATCAGGCCGTGCGGCCCCGACTCCTCCAGGACGTCGAAGAGCCGGGTCCAGTCGCCGAGCCGGAACACCTCGGTCCAGCGGCTCGCGCCGTCCGTCAGCGCCGCCAGCGCCCGTACCCCGGAGCGTGGCACCTCGCCGGTCACCGCCCGGTGCGCCACCGCCGGGTCGGCGGCCGCCGTGAAGAAGCCGCCGGGCGCGTTGCGCAGCCCCTCCACCCGGGCGGCCCGCTCGCCGGCCGGTGCGGTGCGCGCCGCCGCCAGCACCCGCTCCAGCCGGTCGTCCAGGACGGGGCGGACGGTGCCGTCCTGATGCCGGATCAGCAGCGCGGTGTCGCACAGCACCAGGTACTCGACGGTGTGCTCCGACCAGCGCGCGCAGGCGACCGTGGCCTGTGGTGTGCGGGGGTGAGATAGTTCACACGTCGCGCGGTGGGCGGCGGCGGTGCGGGTGATGGCCCGTGCCAGACACTCCGAAAGCGGGACATCCGCCAGGGAACCGGACAGCTCCAGCAATGCCCCGCCGAGCCGTGCCGTAAACCACGGGACCCCGTGCACGCAGCCGTCGTCGCCGGCCGGCGGGGTCACCCCGTCCAGCAGTACCAGTGCCCCGCCGTGCCCGGAGGCCGGCTGCGCGGCCGCGCAGAAGTCCTCGTTGGGGTGGCCGGAATCACCCGGTTCCGTTGCTGACTGAATGTACATGGCAATAGCCGTCCGTGGTCCCGGATTTGTCGGGGCATCCGACGTCATGGTCCGTTAAGTGGGGTGGCGCGCGCCGATCCTGTCAGGGAGCCGTGCGGATTTCCAGCCGAATCGTGCATTGCCCTGGTGGGGCCTTATCCTCGGCTTGTCCACCGACCCCGGGTGTTGTTCACTCCTTCGGGTGGCCGGTTCAGGGACGCCGCCTTTCCGCCCGTCAGCGCTGGCAAGGTCGTGCTGACCGAACGCGGGACCGGCGTACCTCCGACACGCTGGACCCCCCAGCCGGCCGCTCGCCGGACGCCAGGATGAGAATGCGAGCACAGGTGCGGAACACGACACTGCGCGATCCCGCCGAACCGGCAGCCCCCCGCGCCACCCGCAGACGGCGCGGCAGCCGGGTCCGCAGCAGGCTGCTGATCGGCGTGTTCCTCAGCGGCCTCGCCGTGCTCGGCGCCGGAGCCCCGATGGTCGTCTCCGCGGGCAACGACTACAAGGACGCGCAGCGCCTCGCCGAGGAGACCGCCGTCGCCGAACGCGCCCTCACCCTCGCCCACACCCTGGCCGACGAACGCGACACCCTCACCGCGGCGGTGGCCGCCTCGGCCGTCACCGGCAGCCGGCAGCCGCTCGACTCGGCCCTCAGCCCGGAGAACCGCGCCCGCGCCGACCGCAAGATCACCGAGCTGCGCGCCGAACTCCCGGCCGCCGCCCGCGATCCGCTGACCGACCTCATCCCGCTGCGCGACGCCGCGGTGGCCGGCGAGGCCACCCCGGAGGAGATCAGCGCCGGCTACACCGCGATGATCAGCGCCCTGGAGGGCCTGACCCGGGACACCGCCCGCGCCACCCCGCCGGACGCCGCCGACCCCACCGCCGACGCGCTCCCCGACCTGATCCGCGCCACCGACTCCTCCGCCGCCACCCGCGGCCTGCTGTTGGCCGCCCTCCTGGGCACCGGCGAACAACTGGAGCTGTCCCGGCTCGTGCACCTGGAGCGCGCCCGCGAGGAGGCGGCGCTCGCCGACTTCGCCGATCTGGCCGGCCCCACCGCACGCGACGCCTACGCGGAGACCGTCAGCGGCGAGGAGATCGACACCGCCGAGGAGTACCTGGCCGGTCTCGCCACCGGCACCGGCTTCACCGCGGCGGACCGCGCCCTGGACCGGGGCGACGTGCACGACGCCCTCGCCGCCCGCACCGCCGCCCAGCGCGCCGTGCTCGGCGAGCTGAGCACCGAGCACACCGCGCGCCTCGCCAAGGCCCGCGACAGCGAGCTGATGGCGCTCCAGATCAAGTCCGGCATCGTGCTCGCGGCCTTCACCCTGGTCCTGGCGGTCTCCGTGCAGACCGCCCGCTCGCTCACCCGCCCGCTCGCCGCCGTCCGGCTCGGCTCCAGCCGGGTCGCCGCCGACCCCACCACCCAGGAACCGGTCAAGTACACCGGCCGCAACGACGAGTTCGCCGAGGTCGTCGCCGCCGTCAACGCGCTGCACGCGCGCGCCCTCGATCTGCACCAGCGCGCGCTGGAGGCGTCGCGGGACAGCGGCGGGCTGCGCGCCGAGCGCGACCGGCTGCTCGTCGAACAGCAGGAGCTGGGCGCCCAGCTCCAGCGGCTGCACGGCGCCGTGCACGGCATGTTCGCCGACCACGCCGAACGCATCCTCATGCTCGTCTCCGAACAGCTCGCCGTCCTGGAAGGGCTGGAGGAGCACGAGACCGACCCCGACCAGCTGGCCGTCCTCTTCTCCCTCGACCACCTGGCCGCCCGGGTGCGGCGGCACGGCGAGAACCTGCTGCTGCTGGCCGGCGCCGAGCCCGCCGTCCAGCCCACCGAGCCGATGCCGCTCATCGACGTCCTGCGGGCGGCGGTCAGTGAGATAGAGCGGTACGAGGTGGTCGAGACCACCCCGCCGCCGGCCGTGCGCATCATGGGCGTCGCCGCCCGCGACCTCAGCCATCTGCTGGCCGAACTGCTCGACAACGCCACCGCCTTCTCCCCGCCCGGCGCCCGGGTCCGGCTGACCGGCTGGTGCCCCGGCGCCGGACAGGTGCTCACCCTGCACGTCGAGGACGAGGGCCCCGGGCTCTCCGAGCAGCGCATCGCCGAACTCAACGCCCGGCTGGGCGACTCCACCACCCCGCCGGCCGGCGCCGACCTCGGTCCCGGCATCGGCATGGGCCTGTACACCGTCGCGCGGCTCGCCGCCCGGCACGGCCTCGGCTGCTGGCTGCACGCCCGGCCCGGCGGCGGCACCGTCGCCGAGGTGATCGTCCCGGCCGCGCTGGTGGAGTCCACCCCCACCGGGTACCCGCCCGTGGACGGCACCGGCGCCACCCCCACCGTGGCGGGCACCCAGCCGGTGCCCACCGTCGCGCCGCAGCCCCAGGACCGGCCGGCCCCGGCACCGGAGCAGCCCGCGCCGCACCGGGCGGCGCCCGGCGCCCCGGCGGCCCCGGCGGCCCCGGCCGTCCAGGTCCCCGGCCAGCGGGACGCCACCACCCCCACCCCCACCCCCAACCCTCAGGAACACACCCGGGCGGCGGACTCCGCCGCCCCGGGCACCGGTTCCTGGACCCCGGAAACAACGGAGAACGGCCTGCCGGTGCGCACCCGAGGCGTCACCCCCGTAGGCTCCATGCCGGCGGCCGAGTCCCCGGATCTCACACCGAGCCGGGGCACGGACGCCGAGGAACTACGGCGGCGGCTCGGCGGCTTCCAGCGCGGCGCACGTGCCGGGCACCGGGACGCCGCCGCGGAGGAGGACGGTCGCGCATGACAACCCCGACAACCCCGATGAGTGATCTGCGCTGGCTGCTGACGCGGCTGGTCGAAGAGGTGCCGGGCATGCGGTCGGTGGCCGTGGTCTCGGCCGACGGCCTGCCGCTGCTCTCCAGCCAGCCCGACGCGGCGGCCCGCAGCGGCTACGCGGGCCCGTACGGCGCCACGGCCGATCTGGCCACCGTGGTCTCCGGGCTGGGCAGCCTCACCCGGGGCGCCGCCCAGCTCATGGAGGGCGGTGAGGTACGGCAGACGCTGGTCGCCATGGACGACGGCAGCCTGGTGGTGATGTCCATCAGCGACGGCTCGCTGCTCGGCGTCTACGCCGCGCCCGACGCCGACATCAGCATGGTCACCTACCACATGGCCCGCTTCGTGGGCCGCGCCGGCCATCTGCTGACCCCTCAGCTGCGCGCCGAACTGCGGGCCGGCACCGCACCGGGCCAGGCGGCCCGCTGACGCGCCCTCACGGATGGTCGTAGCCGCTGTCCTCGCCCTCGCTCGCCCAGTCGGGCAGGTCCGGGGGAGTCCACGACGGCAGCGGCTCGGCCTCCGGGTCCGGGCGCACCGCCCCCAGCGGCGGGTTCGCCGCCAGCGGTGACACCTTGACCGTGGCGCCCGGGCGCGGCGCGTGGATCACCATGCCGTCGCCCGCGTACAGGCCGACATGGGTGGCGTCCTCGAAGTACACCACCAGGTCCCCCGGCCGCAGCGCGTCCAGCGGCACCCGCTCCAGCCGCTCCCACTGCTGCTGCGAGGTGCGCGGGATCGGCCGTCCCGCGCCCAGCGCCCACGCCTGCATGGTCAGCCCCGAGCAGTCGAAGCTGTCCGGGCCCTCGGCGCCCCACGCGTACGGCTTGCCCAGCTGCTCGATCGCGTACGCCAGCGCCCGCTCGCCCTCGGCGGACGGCGCCCGGGACAGCTCCTCGCCGAGCGCTCCCCGGGCCAGCAGCTGCTCCTGGGCGCGGGCCGTCCCGGTCCGCTCCAGTGCCGCCAGCTCGGCCAGCTCCGGCTCGGACAGCCCCGCCAGCAGGGTCTCCACCTCCTCCAGACGCTCCGTCACCGCGTCCCGCTGCCGCTCCCGTTCCTCGGCCAGCTCCTGCTGCGCGTCCAGCGCCGCGCGCGCCTCGCCCGCCAGCTCGCCCTCGTGCCGCTCGCCGGTCTCCAGCCGCTCCAGGGCGGCCGCCGCCGACTCCGCCGCCCGCTCCAGCGCCGCCGCCCCGGTCAGTTCCCGGTCCGGGTCGGCCCCCAGCAGCAGCCGCAGCGAGGCGGGCAGGATCAGCCCGCCGCCCCGGTACTGCTCGCGGGCCAGCGCGCCGATGGCGTCCCGGGTGGCGGCCAGTTCGGTACGGGTGTCCGCCAGCCGCCGGGACAGTTCGGCGACCCGGTCGCGCTGCGCGGTCAGCCGCTCCTCGGTCGCGTTGTACGCGTCGGTGGCGGCCCCGGCCCGTTCGTACAGGGTGTGCAGCTCCGCGAGGAGCGCGGCGGTGCCCGGCGGTCCGGCGTCCACCGGTTCGGCGCGGGCGGCCGGGGCGGCGGCCAGGGTGAGGACGGCGAGCAGCAGGGCCGGCAGCCGGCGGGTCCTGGTGGTCATGCCCCGATCATGGGCCGGACGGCCGGTGACGGCCCGCCGGGCGGGTACGGGAGAGTGACGGGGCGGTGACGCCGGGTCAGCTGCCGCCGGTGGTCCGGCGCCGCCGCCAGGGCCAGTGCGGACCGGAGGACCGGCGGCCCTCCGGGTCGTACACGTACTTCCAGCCGCGCGGCACCCGCAGCCGTCTGGTGTACCCGGCGGCCTCCAGCCGGTAGACGTGCACGGTGGCCGGGCCGCCGTCCACGCCGGGCACCGGCACCTCGTACGTCTTCGGCGGTTTGCCGGTGGGCCCCAGCAGCACGGGCAGGGTCCGGCCGTCCAGGGGCCCACCGACGAACGCGGTCTCCTCGCTCTTCACACCGGCCAGTCTCCCAGCCGGACCCCGCGGCTCAGAACCGCAGATAGCGGGTGGGCTCGGAGACCGGGATGGTGCGGACGTTCAGCCGGTTCGGCTGGTGGTTGTTGTAGGAGCCCCGCCAGTTGTACTCGTGCACCTGGACCGTGCCGTCCTTGTGCACCGCCGTCACATAGGCGACGTGCCCCTGGGGCCCGGCCCCGGCGTGGTGCGCCGCCCACTGCGCCACATCGCCCACCCGGGGCGAGTCGGTGGTGGTGCGCGGTGCCTTCCAGGCGCGGGCGTCCCCGAGGAAGTCGGGCGAGGCGCGGTGCGCCAGGCCGTCCGACCGTATCGCCCAGGCCGCGAACGACACGCAGGAGGCCCGGTAGTAGCCGTGGCCGTCGGTGTGCCGGGGATTGCCGCCGCGCCACGGATAGTGGAACGGGTCGACGTCGGGTGCGGCCGATGCGGTGGCGGATGCGGCCATCGCGGTGGTGGCGGGGAACGCGGTGGCGCCGCCGGAGGCGAGCGCGGTGACCGCGAGGAAGACCGCCACGACCCGGCGAGTGGCCTTGCGGGGCTTGCGCATAGCGGGTGACCTGCTCCTTGCCGGGTGGGGTGATGACCGTCACCACCCCTTCCCCCGGGCGGGCGCCGAAGCCTACCCTCGACTGCATGTCCGCACCTGCCCGCACACTGCGCCTCGCGCTGTTCGCGATGTCGGCCTGGTGCGTTGACGACGGTCTGTGTAGCCGCTGACGCCCCGGCAGCCTCAGCGCGCCCGCTCCCGCTTCGCACGCTCCCCCCACCCCTCGCGCGCGCCCCCGCCAGGGGTGCGCCGCGCCGTACGTCCCGGAGACCCCAGTGACCACCGCCCCCGCCGAAGCCGTCCCCGATACCGCGTCCGGATCACGGACCCCACCCGCCACCGGATGGCTGAGGCCCGCCCCCACCTCGCTGCCCCGGCCGCCCGCCCCGCCGGCGCCGGCCGTGCGCCGCGGTCCGCTCGCCGCCTTCGGTGCCGTCGGCGCCGCCCTCACCGCTTACGTGTGGTCGGAACACGGCGCGCAGCAGGGCGTCCTGCTGCTGCTCGGTCTGGGTCTGGGGGTCGCGCTGTTCCACTCCCGGTTCGGCTTCACCTCCGCCTGGCGCCAGCTCGTGGCGGTCGGCAACGGCGCCGGGCTGCGCGCCCACGCCCTGCTGCTGGGCACCACCGCCACGCTCTTCGCGGTGATCATCGGCACCGGGACCGGCCTGTTCGGCTCGGAGCCGGCGCCGTCCGCCGGCCGGATCGGACTCGGGCTGCTGATCGGCTCCTTCGTCTTCGCCATCGGTATGCAGCTGGGCGGCGCCTGCGCCTCCGGCACCCTGTTCGCGGTCGGCTCCGGGCAGTCCTCGATCGTGCTGACCCTCGGCGGCTTCATCGCCGGATCCACCCTCGCGGCCTGGCAGTTCGACCTGTGGAGCGATCTGCCGGCGTATGACGCGGTGGTGCTCTCCGACCATGTCGGCCGGCTCGGCTCCTGGGCCCTCACCCTGGTGGCGCTGGCCGGCATCGTGGCGCTCACCCGGTACGTCCAGGCCCGCCGCAATCCGCCGCCGACCGGGGTGGTGCCCACCGCCAGGGGCGCGGCCCGGGCGCTGCGCGGCGCCTGGCCGCTCGCGGCCGGTGCCGTCGTGCTCGCCGTCCTCGGCGCCGGGGTGCTGCTGGTCTCCGGCGGCGCCTGGGGCATCACCAGCGCCTTCGCCCTGTGGGGCTCCAAGATCGTCGGGGTGCTCGGCGGCTCTCCGGAGAGCTGGAGCTTCTGGCAGCAGCCGAACAACCAGGCGATGTTCGACGGCGCGGTGCTCGCCGACAAGAACAGCCTCACCGACATCGGCATCATGCTGGGCGCCGGCCTCGCGGCGGCGCTCGGCGGCACCTGGGCGCTGCACCGCGGCATCCCGGCCCGCACCGCGGTGGCGGCCGTGGTCGGCGGCGTCCTGATGGGCATCGGGGCCCGGCTGGCCGGGGGCTGCAATATCGGCGCCTACCTCGCGGGCATCGCCTCGGGCAGCCTGCACGGCTGGATCTGGGGCGCGGTCGCGCTGGCCGGCACCTGGGCCGGGCTGCGGCTGCGCCCGCTGTTCGGGCTGGCCAACCCCCGGCCCCGGGACAGCGTCTGCTGAGCCGCCCGCTCCGCCCGGGCAGCGGCGGCCGGTCCGGGGCCTGCCCGCCCGGCCGCCGCCCGGGGCCGGGTCAGTCCTTCGGCGCCAGCGCGGCGAGGGTGCGCTCCATGAGCCCGTCCAGCTGGCCGCCCGGCTCCTCCAGCGCCGCCGCCCCGCGCAGGACGCCCGCCGTCTGCCCGTCCCGCCCGGCGGTGACCACCAGCTGGGCCACGAACTGGTCCATCAGCCAGTCCCGCAGCTCGTCCAGCGCGGGCTCCTTGTTCTCGTCCAGCCAGATCAGCGAGGCCGCCTCCACCGTGGTGATCCAGGTACGCACCACCAGCAGCAGCCGCGGCCCGGGGTCGGAGACCTGCATGTGGGCGAATAACTGACCGGCGGCGGCGTGCCGTACCCGGTCCACGATCGTGGAGGTCCGGGAGGTGCGCACCACGCTGCCGCCCTTGAGCAGTGCCACGAACCCCTCGTCGTGCGCGTCCACGAACGCCAGATAGCGGTCCAGGCCGAGCCCGAGCCGCCGGCTGAGCGGCCCCTCGTGCGGCACCGCGAAGCAGCCCTCCAGCTGGTCGGCGGCCTTGCGCAGGGCGGCCTCGTACAACTGCTGCTTGCCGCCGGGGAAGTACCGGTACACCAGCGGCCGGGAGACACCGGCCTCCCGGGCCACATCGTCCAGGGAGACGTCCTCGGGGGCCCGGCGGGCGAACAGCCGCTGGGCGCTGGCGATCAGCTGTGCATGACGCTCCTCGACGCTGAGTCTGCGGTAGGCCGGACCGGTGAGGGCGGGGCGGCTGCTCATGAACGGCAAGCGTAGTCCGACGGCCGGCGGCGACGGGCGCGGACCGCTCCCGGGAACGCTCCGGCGCCGCCCCCGCGTCACCGCTCGGGGCCCCACCCGCCGGGCGAGGGGTGCTGCTGCCGGGCGGTGAGCACCCGCACCATGCGGCTCACGTCGGACGGCGACAGCACCCCGACCAGGACCCCGTCCGCCACCACCAGGATGCGCCGGGACGCGCCCGGTTCGAGCTGGGGGAGCACATCGGCGAGCGGATCGCCCGGCGCCACCACCCGGGTGTCGGCCAGCGGCTGCATGATGTCCGCCATCGTGGTGTCCTCCCGCGCGTCCCGGGGCACCTGCCCGGCCCGGTCCGACGTCACCAGGCCGACCGGCCGGCCGGGCCCGCCCTCCGGGACCACCTCGATCACCGGGAACGCGGAGTGCCGCGAGCGCATCAGGACGTCCTCCAGGAACCGCAGCACGCTCAGCCCGGCCGGTACGGTGACCGGCTCGTGCGACATGGCCTGCGCCACCGACACCCCGGCCAGCACCTCCCGCAGCCGCGCCTGCCGGCCCTCGGCCGAGGCGGCCATCACCAGGAACCAGCCGATCAGCGCCAGCCACAGCCCGCCGAACGCCGCGCCCCACAGGAAGGAGAACAGGCCCAGGACCACCAGCACCCAGCCGAAGACCTGACCGGCGCGGGCCGCGCCCTCCATGGCCCGCAGCCGGTCGCCGCCGCGCCACCACAGGTAGGCGCGCAGCAGCCGCCCGCCGTCCAGCGGCGCGGCCGGGATGGCGTTGAAGACGGCGAGCAGGATGTTGATCGCCGCCAGCCACACCACGCCCTCCACCACCGTGGCGGAGGCCGACAGCGCGTCCAGCAGCCAGGCCAGCAGCGCGAAGGCACCGCCGAGCACCAGGCTCACCAGCGGCCCGACCCCGGCGATCCGCAGCTCGGCGCCCGGGTCGGGCGCCTCGGTACGGATCCGGGTGGCGCCGCCCAGCAGCCACAGCACGATGTCGTCCACCCCCACCCCGTTGCGCCGGGCCACCACCGCGTGCGCCAGCTCGTGGGCGAGCAGCGAGACGAAGAAGATCACGGCGGTGATCACGCCGATGAGGGCGTACAGCGCCCAGGAGCGCCCGGGATGGTCGTGCGGCAGCCTTCCGGCCGCGAGACCGAAGGCGATCAGGGCGAAGATCAGCACCACGCTCCAGTGCACCCCGACCTTGATGCCCATGATCCGCCCCAGGGGAAAGGTCGCCCGCACAGCCCGCCTCCTTCCGGATCGGCCGGGACCGACTGGACCCGGCCGCGAACGGAGCACGCCGGGTACCCCGCGCTGCGGAATCCCATGCCCGTCCCTAGACTGAAGAGCGTGGCCCGGCCCAATGAGGAGGTCGAGGCGCTGCTCAACGAATACGCCGACCTCCTCGCCATCACCGGCGGAGACGCGTTCAAGGCACGCGCCTACGAGAAGGCGGCGCGCGCCATCGGCGGCTATCCGGAGGACGTGTCCCGGCTGGACGCCAAAGGGCTCCGGGAGATTCCGAACGTCGGGAAATCCATCGCCGACAAGGTCGCCGAATTCCTGCGGACCGGCCATATGAAAGCGGTGGACGAGCGCCGTACCGCGATCCCGGCCGGGGTCAGGGAGCTGATCACCATCCCCACCCTCGGCCCGAAGAAGGCGATGCAGCTCCACCAGGAGCTGGGCATCGCCTCGGTCGACGCCCTGGTCAAGGCCATCGAGCGCGACGAACTGCGCGGCCTGAAGGGCTTCGGCCCCAAGACGGCGGACAACATCCTGCACGGCGTGGAACTCATGCAGCAGGCCGGCGACCGCATCCTGCTCTCCGCGGCGACCGACATCGCCGAGGAGACGGTGGCGGCCCTGCGCGAGGCCACCGGCTGCGACCCGGAGCACTGCGTGTACGCCGGTTCGCTGCGCCGGATGCGGGAGACGATCGGCGACATCGACCTCCTGGTGGCGTCCGAGGACCCGGCGGCGGTGATGGACGCGTTCATCGCGCTGCCGCACACCGCCGAGGTGATCGCGCACGGCGACAAGAAGACCTCGGTGCGCACCGTCAAGGGCCTCCAGCTCGACCTGCGGGTGCTGCCGCCCGCGTCCTTCGGCGCGGGGCTCCAGTACTTCACCGGATCGCAGGCGCACAACATCCGCACCCGGGAGATCGCCGTCCGCAAGGGCCTGAAGCTGTCGGAGTACGGCCTCTTCCACGCCAAGTCGGGCCGCCGCAAGGCCGCCGCGACCGAGGAGGAGGTGTACGCGGCGCTCGGCCTGCCGTGGATCCCGCCCACGCTGCGCGAGGACCGGGGCGAGGTGGCGGCGGGACTGGCCGGCGAACTGCCCCGGCTGGTCACCGAGGACGACCTCCGCGGCGACCTGCACACCCACACCGATCTGACGGACGGTCTCTCCTCGCTGGAGGACATGGTGGCCACCGCGGCGGCGCGCGGCTACGCGTACTACGCGGTCACCGACCACGCGCCGAAGCTGTCCATGCAGCGGATGACGGACGAGAAGATCCTGGCGCAGCGCGAGCAGTTGCGCGCGCTCGCCGGCCGGTACAAGAAGCTGCGGCTGCTGCACGGCACGGAGCTGAACATCGGCCCGGACGGCGAGGTGGACTGGCCGGGCGAGTTCCTGGCGGGCTTCGACCTGTGCGTGGCCTCCATCCACTCGCACTTCACCCTGGACCGGGCGGCGCAGACCCGCCGGCTGATCCGGGCCTGCGAGAACCCGTACGTCAGCGTCATCGGCCACCCCACCACCCGGCAGATCGGCCGCCGGCCGCCGATCGACGCGGACCTGGACGCGGTCTTCGCGGCCTGCGCCCGGACCGGGACGGCGCTTGAGGTGAACTCCCACCCGCACCGGCTCGACCTCAACGACGAACTCATCCTGCGGGCCAGGTACCACGGCGCGGTGTTCGCCATCGACAGCGACGCCCACTCCACGACCCATCTGGCGCACACCCGCTACGGGGTGGGTACGGCGCAGCGCGGCTGGCTGACCCCGGACGACGTGATCAACACCTGGACGTGGCAGCGGCTGAAGGGTTTCCTGGCGCGGAAGCGGAAGAACGCCTGACGCGCGGGCGGGTGCCGCGCCGCCCGCCCGGCGTCCGTCGCGCCCCGCGCCACCGCCGGGACCGGACCGTACCGGACCGTAAGGGATGTCAGGCGGCCCGGGCGCTGCCCGGGCCGGCCGCCGCCTGCGGCAGGTGGGCCAGGAACCAGTCCCGGGCCAGTTCGGCGACCTCCGAGAGGGCGCCCGGCTCCTCGAAGAGATGGCCGGCGCCCGGCACCACCGTCAGCCGGGTCTCGCCGCGCAGCCGCTCCTGCGCCTCCCGGTTCAGCTCGATCACCGTCTCGTCCCGGCCGCCCACGATCAGCAGGGTGGGGGCGCGCACCTCGGCGAGCCGGGGCCCGGCCAGGTCCGGCCGTCCGCCCCGGGACACCACCGCCGCGACGGCCCCGTCCCCCTGCTCGGCGGCGGCCCACAGGGCGGCGGCCGCGCCGGTGCTGGCGCCGAAGTACCCGACGGCCAGTCCGGGGTGGCGCTCCCGCAGCCAGCCGGTCGCCTCGCGCAGCCGGCCGGCCAGCAGCCGGGTGTCGAAGACATTGGCCCGGTCGGACTCCTCCTCACCGGTCAGCAGATCGAAGAGCAGCGTGCCGAGCCCGGCCTGCCGCATCGCCTCGGCGACGAACCGGTTGCGCGGGCTGAGCCGCCCGCTGCCGCTGCCGTGCGCGAACATCACCACGCCGGTGGCCCCCACCGGCACCAGCAGCTCGCCGGTCAGCGTCCGCCGCCGGCCGTCCCGGTCCACCACCGGGATGCCGGCCTCCTCGGGGCGGGCGTGCGCCAGGCAGGCGACGACCTCCTGGTCCGTGGTCGGCGCGAAGTCCTCGTAGAACTGCCCGACGGCCGCGAAGTCGGCCGGGGTCAGCGGACAGACCAGCTCGTCGGCGTCCCGGCCCACCCGGGAGGCCCAGTCGGGCGGCGCCACCGGCACGGCCAGCACCACCCGCGCGGCGCCGCGCTCCCGCGCCGAGCGGCAGGCTGCCCGCGCGGTGGCGCCGGTGGCCATCCCGTCGTCCACGACCAGCGCCGTCCGGCCGCGCAGCGACACCCGGGGCCGGCCGGCCCGGTACGCCTGCGCCCGGCGGGTCAGCTCCGTCCGCTCGGTGCGCTCCACGGCCGCCAGCTCCCGGTCGGTGATGTGGGCGCCCCTGATGACCGCGTCGTTGATGATCCGGGCCCCGTCCTCGCCGATCGCGCCCATGGCGACCTCCGGCTGGAACGGCACCCCCAGTTTGCGGACCACCCCGACGTCCAGCGGTGCCCACAGCGCCCTGGCCACCTCGGCGGCCACCGGCACACCGCCCCGGGACAGCCCGATGACGACCACGTCCTGCCCGCGCAGATACCCCACGGCGACGGCCAGCCGCCGCCCCGCGTCGAGCCGGTCCTCGTAGGTCATGCCTCAGCCCTCCTTCGCCCCTCTCCTTCCATGGCACCACCCCGGCTGCCATTCCGCACACCCCCGGCCGGAGGGCCCCGCCCCGGTACCCGCCCGCCCGGATGGGTCACCTGCGGCGGCGGGCCGGGGGAGGGCCCGGGAGACTGGTGGGGTGTTTGTCCGGAAAAGCGGCAAAGGCTGCCAAGGAGGCGACATGGTGCTTTCGCGGCGGCAGGACGCCGGGCTGCTCGTGCTCCGCGCCGGGACCGGCGGGGTGCTCTTCGCCCACGGGGCGCAGATCCTCTTCGGCTGGTTCGGCGGCCCCGGCCTCGCCGCCGGATCCATCGGCATGGAACGGATGGGCTTCCACCCCGGCCGCCCCAGCGCCCTCCTGGCCGGCGGCGCCCAGCTGGCCGGCGGCACCCTCCTCGCGGCCGGACTCGCCCCCCCGTCGCCGGAGCCCTCGCCGCCGGGGCCATGGCCGGGGCGGTCGCCGTCCACACCCCGGGCGGCTTCTTCGCCGTCTCCGGCGGCTACGAGTTCCCCGCCCTCCTCGGCTGGACCGCCGCCGCCCTCGGCATCGCGGGACCCGGACGCTACTCCGCCGACCACCTCACCGGACACCGCCTGAACCGGCCCCGCACGGTCCGCCTCGCCTTCCTGGCCGGCGCCGCCGTCACCGCCGCCGTCCTGCGCCGCCGCGCCGCCCGCCTGCCCCACGAACCCGAGGAGCCCGCCCCATGACGACCGCATCCACCGCCGTCCCCCTGCGGGAGGCCGACGCCGAGGCCCACATCGGCGGCGCCTGCTTCACCACCGGACCGCCCGGACGCGTCGGCGCCGAACTGGAGTGGCTCGTCCACGACCGCGCCGACCCGCGCCGCATGGTGCCCGCCCGCCGCGTCGACGCGGCCCTCGCCGCCCTGGAGCGGCCCGGCACCGCCGGACTGCCCTGCGGCAGCCGCCTCACCCGCGAACCCGGCGGCCAGGTCGAGCTGAGCACCCCGCCCGCCGCCTCCCTCGCCGAGGCCGTCCGCGCCACCGCCACCGACCTGGCCGCCGTCCGCTCCGCCCTGGCCGGCGAGGGCCTGGCCACCGGCTCGCTGGGCCTGGAACCCTTCCGCGACCTGCCCCGCGTCCTGCACCACCCCCGCTACGGGGCCATGGAGTCCTCCTTCGACCGGGCGGGACCCTGGGGACGGGTGATGATGCGCGCCACCGCCTCCGTCCAGATCAACCTCGACGCGGGCGACGACTCCACCGGCCCCACCGGCTACCGCTACCGCTGGCGGCTCGCCCACCGGCTGGGCCCGGTGCTGGTCGCCGCGTTCGCCAACTCCCCGCTGTGGCGGGGCCGCCGCACCGGCTGGGTCTCCACTCGGCAGGCCATCTGGGCCCGCATGGACCCCACCCGCACCCGGCCGCCCGACGCCGACCCCACCGACCCCGACCCCCGTACCGCCTGGACCCGCTACGTCCTGGACGCCCACCTGCTGTGCGTCCGCCGCACCCCGCCCGCCGGCTGGGACGCGCCCGGCGGAGTGACGTTCCGCTCCTGGCTGCGCGGCGCCCTCGGCGACCACCGCCCCCGGCCCGCCGACCTCGACTACCACCTCGGCACCCTCTTCCCGCCCGTGCGCCCGCGCGGCTGGCTGGAACTGCGCATGGTGGACGCCCAGAGCGGCGACCGCTGGGCCGTCCCGCTCGCCCTCGCCGCCGCCCTGCTCGACGACCCGGCCGCCGCCGAGGCCGCCCACGCCGCCACCGAACCCCTCACCCGGGGCCGGCCGCACCCGCCCACCGCCGTCTGGCTGCGCGCCGCCCAGCGCGGCCCCGCCGACCCCGAACTCGGCCGCGCCGTCCGCGCCTGCTTCGCCGCCGCCGACGCGGCCCTCGGCCGCGACCCGGGCGCCGCCGGTCTGCGCCGCGTCGTCGCCGACTTCGCCGACCGGTACGCCGCGCGCGGCCGCTGCCCCGCCGACGACCACCTGCACCCCGACCGCCCCGCGCGCCCCGGCCCCGTCCACCGGCAGCACACCACCCACCAGGCCGACCGCCCCGCCGACCCGCCCGCCCCCGGGAGGTACCGGCCGTGAGCGAGTACACCCTGCCCCGCGACCCGGCCGCGATCGCCGACGCCCTGGCCCCGCAGGCCGTCCTCGAAGCCGCCAGGCGCCGCACCCTGGCCCTCACCGACTGCCTCGGCGACGACGAACTCATGGCCCAGCACTCCCCGCTGATGTCCCCGCTCGGCTGGGACCTCGCGCACATCGGCAACCAGGAGGAGATCTGGCTGGTGCGCCGCGCGGGCGGCCGGCCGCCGCTGCGCCCCGACCTCGACCCCCTGTACGACGCCTTCCGGCACCCGCGCGCCGACCGCCCCGCCCTGCCGCTGCTGAAACCGGGCCCCGCCCGCCGCTACCTCGCCGAGGTGCGCGAACAGGCCCTGGAGGTCCTGGAGTCCACCTCCCCGGACGAGGACGGGCCCGACCCGCTGCTGCGCCACGGCTTCGTCTTCGGCATGGCCGCCCAGCACGAACAGCAGCACGACGAGACCATGCTCGCCACCCACCAGCTGCGGGACGGACCCCCCGTACTCGACGCCCCGCCGCCCCCGCCCGCCCCGGCGGACGCCGTCGCACTCCCCGCCGAGGTCCTGGTACCGGGCGGCCCCTTCACCATGGGCACCAGCACCGACCCCTGGGCCCTGGACAACGAACGCCCCGCCCACGGCGTCGAACTGCCGCCGTTCTGGCTCGACACCGTGCCCGTCACCAACGCCGCCTACCAGGACTTCATCGACGACGGCGGCTACCAGGACCCCCGCTGGTGGGACCCGGAAGGCTGGGAGCACCGGATGCGCGCCGGCCTGAGCGCCCCGCAGTTCTGGCAGCGCGACGGCGCGCACGGCCCCTGGTACCGGCGCCGCTTCGGCCGCACCGAACCGGTCCCGCCCGACCAGCCCGTCCTGCACGTGTGCTGGTACGAGGCCGACGCGTACGCCCGCTGGGCCGGCCGCCGGCTGCCCACCGAGGCCGAGTGGGAGAAGGCCGCCCGCCACGACCCGGCCACCGGCCGCGACACCCGCTACCCCTGGGGCGACGACAGCCCCGGACCCGACCGGGCCGGACTCGGCCAGCGCCACCTCCAGCCCGCCCCGGCCGGCTCCCACCCGGCCGGCGCCGCCCCCAGCGGAGCCCGGCAACTGCTCGGCGACGTCTGGGAGTGGACCGCCTCCGACTTCACCCCCTACCCGGGGTTCGCCGCCTTCCCGTACCGCGAGTACAGCGAGGTCTTCTTCCCCGCGCCCGGCGCCCCCGGCCGCTACAAGGTGCTGCGCGGCGGCTCCTTCGCCACCGACCCGGTCGCCTGCCGCTCCACCTTCCGCAACTGGGACCTTCCGGTGCGGCGGCAGATCTTCGCCGGGTTCCGCACCTGCCGCGACGCCGCGCCCGCCGACGAGGGGAGACCCTGATGTGCCGCCACCTCGCCTATCTGGGCGTCGCCCCCATCTCCCTGGCCGAACTGCTCACCGCCCCGCCCGGCAGCCTGTACGAACAGTCCTGGGCGCCGCGCAAACAGCAGCACGGCACCGTCAACGCCGACGGCTTCGGCATCGGCTGGTACCCGGGCGACCCGTACGAGGGCGCCGAACCCGCCCGCTACCGGCGCGCCCTGCCGATCTGGAACGACCGCAACCTCCCCGAGCTGACCGCCGCCATCGCCAGCACCGCCGTCCTGGCCGCCGTCCGCTCCGCCACCCCCGGCACCAGCCCGGACGAGGCCGTCACCGCCCCGTACCGCTCGGGCCGCTGGCTGTTCTCCCACAACGGCGCCGTCGACGCCTGGGAACGCCTCCCCGACGACCTCGGCCCGGCCGCCGGACCGCTGCGCGCCGCCGACCTGCTCGCCGGAGCCGGCCGCTGCGACTCCGCCCTGCTGTGGACGCTGCTGGAGCGCCGGCTGACGGCCGGCCTGCCGCCGGTGGACGCGGTCGCCGCCCTGGTACGCGCCGTGGCCGCCGTCCGCCCCACCGCCCGGCTGAACCTGCTGCTCACCGACGGGGACACCGTCATCGCCACCCGGCACGGCGACTCCCTGTGGTACGCGCAGACCCCCGGCCGGGTCCTCGTCGCCTCCGAGCCCACCCCCGGCCTCACCAGCGGCGGCGCGGCCGACTGGCGGGAGATCCCGGAGGGCTCGCTGGTGCTCGCCACCCGCTCGGGGGTGCGCAGCGCCCCGCTGCGCCCCGCGCCCGACCGCGCACGCGCCCACCCCCGTACCGCGCGCCATCCCGGGCCCGCGCCGATCCTCACCGTGGAAGGGACCAACCCGTGACGGACACCCCCCGCTTCACCCTGGAGAACCTGCTGCCCGCCGGCCACCGGGCCACCTCGCTGGCCGAGGACGTCAGGACCGGCCTGTCCTCCACCCCCAAGACCCTGCCGCCCAAGTGGTTCTACGACGAGCGCGGCAGCAAGCTCTTCGACCGCATCACCCGGCTCCCCGAGTACTACCTGACCCGCGCCGAGCGGCAGATCCTGCGCGCCCGCGCCCCCGAGATCGCCGGACTCACCCGGGCCCGGGTGCTGGTGGAGCTGGGCTCCGGCTCCTCCCGCAAGACCCGGATGCTGGTGGACGCGCTCAGCGGCGTGGCCACCGCGGGACCGGCCGGGCCGCAGCTGGGCCCCGCGATGGATGTCGCCCTCGGCCTGCCCCGGGCGCTCGGCCGGGGGCGCAAACGCAAGAAGCCGCCCGCCGAGGAGGCCCCGGGGCCGGAACCGGCCGCCGCCACGACCACCGGCACCATGACCGCCGAGCACCCCGGCGACAGCGACGGCGGCGCGCCCGGCCCCGGCGCGGCGCCCGCCGGCACCCTGGAGCTGTACGCGCCCATCGACGTCAGCGAATCGGCCCTCCAGGAGGCCGGCGACGCCCTGTGCCGGGACTACCCGGAGCTGCGGGTGCACGCCACCGTCGCCGACTTCGACACCGGCCTGGTGCTGCCCGACCTGCCCGGTCCCCGGCTGATCGCCTTCCTCGGCAGCACCCTCGGCAACTTCGACCCCGCCCGGCGCGCCGCCTTCTACACCGAACTGCGCGGCCTGCTGCGGCCGGACGACGCCCTGCTGCTCGGCGTCGACCTGGTCAAGGACCCGGCCACGATGCGCCGCGCCTACAACGACGAGCAGGGCGTCACCATGGAGTTCAACAAGAACGTCCTGCGCGTCCTCAACCGCGAGCTGGGAGCCGACTTCGACCTCAACGACTTCGACCACCGCGCCGTGTGGAACGAGGAGGAGGAACGGATGGAGATGCGGCTGTGGTCGCGTTTCTCCCAGACGGTGCGGATCCCGGCGCTCGGCATGACGGTGGATTTCGGCCGCGGCGAGGAGACCCGTACGGAGATCTCCACCAAGTTCCGGCGGGCCGGTCTCACCGAGGAACTGCTGGCCGCCCAGCTGACGGTGGACCACTGGTGGACCGACCCGCAGGAGCGTTTCGCCCTGCTGCTGGTCACGTCCCCGGGTCCGGCCACGGATTCGGCCGGCAGCTGACGCCGGAGCCGGGGGTGGTCAGGGTCTTGGTCTGCTGCATCATGACCGGGGCCAGGGCCCCCTCGGTGGTGCAGGTGTGGTGCCCGTGGCCGAGCCGGTGCCCGACCTCGTGGTTGATGACCATGTGGCGGTAGCCGGCGATGTCGTCGCCGAAGGTGTCGGAGCCCTGGGCGAACCGCCACGCGTTGATCATGATCCGCTCGGTGTAGGCCACATCGCAGGAGACGTTGTCCTCCCAGGTGTCCAGGCCGACCTTGGCGCACCACTCGGCCGTCGTGCCGGGGCTGGCCAGGGTGACCACGAAGTCCGGGGAGCCGGCCGAGACGCGGGCGAACCCGCGCCGCCCGTCGCCGCCCCAGCTGCGCGGGTCGTTCAGCGTGCGGTGCACCACCTCGGCGAAGAACTCCGGGTCCACCGGCAGCCCTTTCTCCACATCCACCCGGTAGCGGTACACGCGGGCGGCGTCCGGGTCGGCCGCCGCGTCGCTGCCGGGGACCGGGACCAGCTCGCCGCTGCCGGTCAGCTCCGGGTCGAGGTCGATGACGGTCGCCAGCAGCTCCTCGTACCCGGCCGCCCCGGCTTCGTCCGCCCCGGCCTCCCCGGCGGCCTCGCGCGGGGCCCGCTCCTCGCCTCCGGAGCCGCCGCCCTCGGGCCCCGGCCGGGGGGCGGCGACGCCGACCGTGGGGTCGCCGGTGCCGTTCCCGGCGCCCCGCGGGTCGTGGGAGAGCAACTGGGCGGACGGCCCGGCCAGGGCGAGGAGTATCACCGCCGAGGCCGCCGAAGCACCCAGGAACCAGCCGATCCGCAGTCTGCGCAGAGAGGACTTCATCGAGCATTCACCGTCAACCGTCGCCGAACCGTCACGGATACTCTTCTTTGTCGACTGCCCGTTGGTACCGCTATGCGATGAGAAGGCGGGCGATGTCATCCATTTGGACGTCGTCCAGCGGCGTCGGCACCCCGGCGTCCCCGGTGACCGTGAGGCTGAGGCTCTGGAAGGCGGAGACCCGGCGCTCCAGGGTGGTGACCCGGCCGTCGGTCACCACGACGGCCTCCGCGGCGGAGCCGGGCCC
>NZ_JBHWJL010000042.1:0-26914 GCF_042731495.1 Streptomyces sp. NPDC059853 | reverse complement strand
GAGTGAAGGACGGCCTCCCCCGCGCCCGCCCCCGCCACCCGGCCCACCGGACCGCCGCCCACGGACGGCCCGGTGGGCCGGGCGCCCAACGGCCCGGCCACCTCCGTCCCCGGCCGACCCGAACGGCCCCGACCCGAACGGCCCCGGCGCGCGGGTGCCCGCGCCCCGCGGAGTCCGTAATGGAAGGTGCGGGGCCGGACGCCGTCGAAAGGAGCCGCCATGGGGACCGCGCCGACCGTACGAGCCGGGGAGGCGCCGTCGCCCGGTGCTCCCGACCCGCCACCCGCACCGCCCGGCCGCCTCCGGTACGCCGGGCTGCTGCTGACGCTGCTGGGAACCTTCCATCTGCTGTCCGGCCTGACCGCCCTGGGACGACCCGAGTACTTCGCGGTCGCCCGCGGCGGGCTGATGGCGCTGGACTACCCCGCGTGGGGTCTCGTCTTCCTGCTGCTCGGCGGCGCCCAGCTGGCCGCCGGGATCGCGCTTCAGCGGCGCCGCCCCCGCGCCGCGGGCGCCGCCGTCGCCGTGGTGATGGTCGCCGCCGTCGGCCAGGCCGGCTTCTTCGCGGCCTTCCCGCTCTGGTCCGCGCTGATCGTCGGGCTGTGCGTGCTGACCCTGCACACGCTGTGCGCACCCGCGCGCTGACCTGGGTACCGCTGCCGCCGGGGTGTCATCGCGTGGCACCCGGCGGCAGCGGTGGTCAGGGGAGGGGCGGCGCGGCGCCCGCCGGTTCAGCGGCCGGTTCCCCCGCTCCTCACAGATCCACGTCGGAGCAGGAGTAGAAGGCGTTGCCGGTGTCGGCCACGTCCCAGACCGCGAGGATCAGGTGCCGGCCCGACTTCTGGGTGGGCACGGTGCCCTGGTGCCGTTCGGTCGTGGCCGGGTGCCGGCCGTTCAGGGACACGGTCATGAACGGCTGCGGCTCCAGGTCGGCCCGGGTCAGCGGCGTGCGGGGGTCGTAGCCGTCCCGGGTGATGTAGTAGCGGAAGTCGCTGGTGCTGTGCGTGACCGTGAAGGTCCAGGTGAAGGTGTAGCCCTGGCCCGGCGTCAGGCGGGTCGCCGGCCAGGCGCCGCCGCGCGGATCGTCCAGCTGCGCGAACCTGGAGTTGCCGCCCGCGCAGATCTGCCCGTCGGCGGGGCCGCCCTGCGGGAAGCCCTTGGGGCCCTCCACGCTCTGCGGCTCCCACTGGATCTCTCCGCAGTTGCTCGCCACGCCCTGGGCGCAGAAGGACTGGCGGCTGGTCGGTGCCGTGCTGTAGCCGTGGGCGTGAGCGGTGCCGCCGGTGCCGAGGACCGTGATGGCGGCGAGCCCGAGGCCCGTGGCGGCGGCGGTGATCTTTCTGCGCATGCTGTCGCTCCCGGAGATGTGGGGGGAAGGAAGCTCCGTGCACGGGTGCGAGTGCTGCGGTCCAGACCAACTCCGACGGTAGCGCCGGTCCTTCCGTCATGTCCAGACCAATTGCACGTCGGGGCCCGGGCATGCCTCCGCCCGGTTCCCAGGTGCCCGCCGGGCCGCCGTCGCAGCACTCTCCCGCGCCATCACCGCGCCGGGGGACGCCGGAGGCTCGGCGGCCGTGGCGGGTGCGGTCAGTGCCGTACCGGGACCCAGGGCGGCCGCGCCCCGCCCGTCCCCCGCGTCGCCGCCCGCTCCCCGGAGGTGGCCGCCCGGCCACCGGCTCAGGCGATGGTGCCCAGATCCGAGCGGTGCACCCGGTGCCCCAGCGGCCGGCCCGCGTACAGCGCCGCCGCCTCACCGGCCACCAGGTCGCCCAGGCGCTCCAGTTCATTGCCCAGCGCCCCGGCGATGTGCGGCGTGACCAGCACACCCTCCAGGCCGAACAACGGCGAGCCGGCCGGCAACGGCTCCGGTTCGGTGACATCCAGGACCGCGGTGATCCGGCCGGACACCAGCTCCGCCTCCAGCGCCGCGTGGTCCACCAGCGCCCCGCGCGCCGTATTGATCACGGTGGCGCCGTCCGGCAGCAGCGCCAGCCGGCGGGCGTCCAGCAGCCCACGGGTGGCGGGTACGGCCGGGGCGTGCAGACTCAGCACGTCGCTGACCGCGCACAACTCGTCCAGCGGCAGCGGCGTCACCCCCATCTCCCGCGCCCGGTCGTCCGGCAGATAGGGATCGTGCACCGCGACCTCGAAGTCGAACGGGCGCAGCAACTCGATCACCCGGCGCCCGATCCGCGACGCCCCGACGATGCCGACCCGCCGCCGGTAGTTGCCGAGCGCGGCCGTCTGCGCGACGGTCGGCGGACGGCCGCCGGCCGCGTACCGGGCCGCCGTACCCAGCGCGTCCTTGCCGCTGAGCAGGATCGCGCCGAGCGTGAACTCCGCGACCGGCAGCGCGTTGGCGGCGGCCGCCGAGGACACCACCAGGCCGCGCTCCCAACAGGCCGGGGTGATGTGGTGCTTGACGCTGCCGGCCGCGTGCAGCACCGCCCGCAGCCGGGGCAGCCGGGCCAGTACCGGTTCCGTCAGCGGCGCGCACCCCCAGCCGGTGATCAGCACCTCCACCTCCGCCGGGTCGATGCCCGCGGCCGCGGCCGGGCGCGGGGCGGCGCTCTCCGGCAGCCGCAGCACCTCCGACAGCCGCTTCCGTACCGCCGGGGGGAACAGCCGGTCCAGATGCACCGGGTCCATGACGAACAGCGCTGCGGGACGCGCGCCGCCCTCGTTGATGCTGGGCATTGGTGCTGGTCAGCTCCCCGTTCAGAAAACGTTGTCTGTTCACCCTGAACACCGGCCCCGTACCACGTCAAGGGCGGGAAGCGGCGAAGTCCCCCGCCGTTCCCTGTGGTTAGACTGCGCTGGATGAGGAGAAACGCTTTCCGCGGAGCGCGGCCATGACGCCCGCCGGCGGAGCGCCGGCCACCCTGCGCGACGTCGCCGAGCGGGCCGGGGTGTCGATGGCCACCGTGTCCCGCGTCCTCGCCGACAACTACCCCGTCGCGCAGCGCACCCGGCAGCGCGTACTGCGCGCCATCAAGGATCTCGACTACGTCGCCAACACCCACGCCCGCGCCCTGCGCGGCCGGGGCACCCCCACCGTCGCCTTCGTCCTCAACGACGTCCGCGGGGCCTCCTTCGCCTCCGTCGCCCACGGCGTCGAGGAGGAGGCCGCCCGGCGCGGCCGGATCTGCCTCATCTGCACCACCCAGGGCGACCCCGAGCGCGAACTGTCCGTGGTGCGCACCATGCGCGAACAGGGCGCGGGCGCCGTCATCCTCATCGGCGGCGTGGTCGACGACGCCACCTACCGCAGCCAGATGACCGCCATCGCGCACTCCCTGGACGCCTCCGGGTCCCGCCTGGTGCTGTGCGGCCGGCCCCCGCTCGGCGAGGGTGTGCCGGCCACCGTCGTGGAGTACGACAACGAGGGCGGCGCCTACGCCGTCGTCAGCCGGCTGCTGGCCCAGGGGCACCGCCGCATCCTCTTCCTGGGCGCCGCCGCCAACGGCTCCACCACCGCGGCCGGCCGGCTCGCCGGCTACCGCCGCGCCCTCGCCGACCACGGCGTACCGGCCGACGACACCCTGGTCACCGCCGCCGAGTTCAGCCGCGTGGACGCCTACGGCAAACTGTCCGCCCGGCTGCGCGCGGGCCGCGACTTCACCGCCGTGTGCGCCGTCACCGACACCGTGGCGGCCGGCGCGCTGGCCGCCCTCGGCGACCACGGGCTGCGGGTCCCCGAGGACGTCTCTCTCACCGGCTACGACGACGTCGACCCGGCCACCGATCTGCGCCCCCAGCTGACCACCGTGCACGTGCCCTACGAGGAGGTCGGCCGCACCGCCGTCCGGCTGGCGCTCGGCCTGCGCGCGGGCGAGGTCTCCGCCGCCGCCCAGCACGCCGTGCTCGGCACGCACGTGGTGATCCGCGACTCCACCGCCCCGCTGCCCCGCCGGGCACCGTCGTCCGACTGACCCCGGCACCGCGCGCCGCGCCGTCCGGGCGGGCCGCCCCGGCCGGATGCCTTCCGTGCCGATGCCACCGGCCGCCCGGCCCGACCGTCCGCCGGAACCCGAAAGTTTCCGCACCCCCCGGCCGGTTTCCGCCACCCCGCGCCGGGGCGACCATGATCCGGAAGGACCACCACCCAGCGGAGGGCAGCACGTATGACCACCACCGTCACCGTCCACGCACACCATCTGGAGCGGCTCGCGCCGTCCGAGGTCCTGCGCGTCGAACCCTGGGGGAGCGACGCCGTACGGGTCCGCGCCGGGGCCGCCGGCATCCGCCGTACCGCCCCCGGAGCCCTTGAGGACCTGCCGCCCGGCGGCGCCCCCGGCGCCGTCGCCGCGTCCACCGAAGCCACCCCCGACGGCGGCGCCCGCCTCGTCAACGGCCGGATCACCGCCCACCTCGACGCCCGCGGCCGGCTCCGCTTCACGCGCACCGCCACCGGCGAGGAACTGCTCGCCGACGCCGAGCCGTACAAGGGCTGGCCCCCGCCCCGCACCCACACCCCGCACGGCGACGGCGGCTACCGTCTCGAACAGCGCTTCGCCGCCCACCCCGGCGAACGGCTCTACGGACTCGGCCAGCATCTGCACGGCCGCCTCGACCAGAAGGGCCTGGTCATCGAACTCGCCCAGCGCAACGCCGAGGTGTCCATCCCGCTGCTGATCTCCTCACGCGGCTACGGCCTGCTCTGGAACAACCCCGCGCTCGGCCGGGTCGAACTCGCCCACGACGCCACCCGCTGGGTCGCCGAACGCTCCGACCAGATGGACTACTGGATCACCGCCGGCGACACCCCCGCCGATCTGATGGCCGCCTACGCCGCCGCCACCGGCCACCCGCCGCCGCTGCCGCACTGGGCCACCGGCTTCTGGCAGTCCCGGCTCCGCTACCGCAGCCAGGAGGAACTGCTGGCGGTCGCCCGCGAGTTCGCCCGCCGCGAGCTGCCGCTCTCGGTCATCGTCAGCGACTTCTTCCACTGGCGGCAGATGGGCGACTGGAGCTTCGACCCCGCCGACTGGCCGGACCCGGCGGCCATGGTCGCCGAACTGGAGGCCCTCGGCGTGCGGCTGATGGTCTCCGTGTGGCCCACCGTCCACCCCGACAGCACTCACTACCCGGCTCTGCGCGCCACGGGCGGGCTGGTGGCCGACCGGCACGGCGGCGTGATCACCCAGAACTGGCCCGCCCCGGGCGGCTTCGCGCCCACCCACTACTACGACCCCACCGACCCCGACGCCCGCAGGCTGCTGTGGGACGCGGTGCGCGAGGGCTACCACCGGCACGGCGTCCGCGTCTTCTGGCTGGACGCCGGCGAACCGGACCTCGCCCCGCCCCTCCAGGAACGCGCGCAGTACGCCGCCGGTGACGGCCGCCGGGTGGGCAACCTCTACCCGCGCGAACACGCCCGCGCCTTCCACGAGGGGCTGACCGCCGAGGGGGAGCGGGACATCGTCACCCTCAACCGGTCCGCCTGGGCCGGCAGTCAGCGCTACGGCGCCGCCCTGTGGTCCGGCGACATCCCCGCCACCTTCGACTCCCTGCGCACCCAGATACGCGCCGGACTGAACGTCGCGCTCAGCGGCATCCCCTGGTGGACCACCGACATCGGCGGCTTCCACGGCGGTGACCCGGCCGACCCCGCCTACCAGGAGCTGATGGTGCGCTGGTTCCAGTACGGCGTGCACTGCCCGCTGTTCCGGCTGCACGGCGACCGCGACCCCAACGAGCCCTTCGGCGTCACCATGACCGGCGGCCCCAACGAGCCGTGGTGCTACGGGCCCGCCTACCCCCTGATCCGTGAGCAGATGCTGCTGCGCGAACGGCTGCGCCCCTACGTCCAGGAGCAGATGGACATCGCGCACCGCACCGGCACCCCGCCGATGCGCCCGCTGTTCTACGACGCCCCGGACGACCCCGCCGCCTGGGAGGTGGAGGACCAGTTCCTGCTGGGCCCCGATCTGCTGGTGGCCCCGGTCGCGGAACCGGGCGTCCGGGAGCGGCGGGTGTATCTCCCCGCCGGGAGCCGCTGGCAGGACGCCCATGACGGCACCTGGCACGAGGGCGGCAGCACGGTGAGCGCCGCCGCCCCGCTGGAGCGCATCCCGCTGTACCTCCGGGCGGGCCGCGCCCTGCCCATCCGGCCGGCCGACGCCTGACCGGCGCGCCCCCGGCCGGGCGCCCGTGCCGCGCGGCACGCGGGAGCCGGCCGGGGGCCCCGGCATCCCTCGTCCTACCGGCCCAGCACCGCCATGGCGGCGTTGTGCCCCGGGACGCCGCTGACCCCTCCGCCGCGTGCCGCGCCGGAGCCGCACAGCACGATCCGCTCGTGCTCGGTCTCCACCCCCCAGCGGCCCGCGGGCCGCCCGTCCGCCGTGTCCTCCCGGAACGGGAAGTCCAGGTCCCCGTGGAAGATGTTGCCGCCCGGCAGCCACAGGTCGCGCTCCAGGTCCAGCGGCGTCTTCACCTCCAGACACGGCCGGCCCTCCCCGTCCACGGCCAGACAGTCGAGGACCGGCTCCGCCAGGTGCTCGTCCAGCTGAGCCAGCGCCGACGCGAGCAGCGTGTCCCGCGCCTGCGTCTCGCCGGGCCCGTCAGGACCGAACAGCCGGGCCGGGGTGTGCAGTCCGAACAGGGTCAGGGTCTGGTACCCGGCCCCGGCCAGTTCGGGGGAGAGGATGGAGGGATCGGTCAGGGAATGGCAGTACAACTCGCTGGGCGGCGCCGAGGGCCCGCGGCCGGACGCGGCCTCCCGGTAGGCGGTCTCCAACTGGGCGTAGCCCTCGGCCACGTGGAACGTCCCCGCGAACGCCTCGCGCGGATCGACCCGCGGGTCCCGCAGCCGGGGGAGCCGGCGCAGCAGCATGTTCACCTTCAGCTGCGCCCCCTCGGCCGGTGCGGCCGGCGCCGCCGCCTCGCCCAGCAGCCGGGCGAGCACCTGCGGCGAGGCGTTGACCAGGACGTGCTGCGCGCCGACCGCCCCCTCGCGCTCCCCGTCGGTGAACCGCACCTCCGCCCGTCCGCCCGGCCCGCCGTCCGGTGCGATGCCGGTGACCTCGTGCCCGGTCACCAACTCGGCACCGGCCCGCCGTGCGGAGGCCGCCAGCGCGTCGGTCACCGCGCCCATGCCGCCCACCGGCACATCCCAGTCCCCGGTGCAGCCACCGATCACGTGATACAGGAAGCAGCGGTTCTGCCGCAGCGACGGGTCGTGCGCGGAGGCGAAGGTGCCGATCAGTCCGTCCGTCAGCACCACGCCGCGCACCAGGTCGTCCGCGAACCGCTCCTCGATGGTCGCCCCCAGCGGCTGTTCGAACACCGCGTGCCAGGTCGCGTCGTCCGCCACCCGCGCGCGCAACGCCGCCCGGGTGGGCAGCGGTTCGGTGAGCGAGGGGAAGACCCGGGCCGCCAGCCGCCGGGTGGTGGCGTAGAACTCCTGCCAGGCCTCGAACTCCCGGTCCGAGCCGGTCAGCCGGGCGAAGGACTCCCGGGTGCGCTCGGTGCCGCCGCCCACCAGCAGGCCTGTTGGCCGCCCGGCGCGCACCGCCGGGGTGTACGAGGAGAACTCGCGCTTGGCCGGGGTCAGCCGCAGCCCCAGATCGTGCACGATGTGCTCGGGCAGCAGACTCACCAGATAGGCGTACCGCGACAGCCGGGCGGCCACCCCGGGGAAGGCGGCGGCGGAGACGGCGGCGCCTCCGGTGTGCGGCAGGCGCTCCAGCAGCAGCACCCGGCGCCCGGCGCGGGCGAGGTAGGCGGCGGCGACCAGGCCGTTGTGGCCTCCGCCGACGATCACGGCATCGTACGAGGAGTGGGCAGGCATGGGGTCTGACTAGCACGCCCGCCGCTTTCCGGCCAGCATCCCGGCCGCGGTCTGGAAAGCGTTTACTGTCTGGCATAGGGTGCCCGGCGGACCAGCCCCGACGATCAGGCGGCACGCGCATGGCCAAGCACCCCTTCACCCTGCCGGACGAGGACCGGGCGCTGAGCCCGTACACCGGGTGGACCCGCGCCCACTGGGAGGCGGTCGCCGACGGCCTGCTGGGCGCGGTGGTCCCGTACGCCACCCCGGGCGCGGCGCTCTACCACCTGCCCGGCGGCCCGCCCAGCGGCTCCGGAGTGCGCTCGGACGGACTGGAGGGGTACGCCAGGACGTTCCTGCTGGCCGCCTTCCGGGTGGCCGGGGCCGGGGGCGCGGACCCGCACGGGGTCCTGGAGCGGTACGCCGCCGGCCTCGACGCCGGGACCCGCACCCCCGGCGGCGACGGCCCCGAGGACTGGCCGCTGATCACCGACCGCGGCCAGCCGCTGGTGGAGGCCGCCTCGATCGCGCTGGCGCTGCGGCTGACCCGGCCGTGGCTGTGGGACCGGCTGCCCGCGCCGGTACGGGAGCGGGCCGCCCGCTGGCTGTCGGACGCGCTCACCGCACAGGCGTGGGAGTGCAACTGGGAGCTGTTCCCGGTCACGGTGGGCGGCTTTCTCGCCGAGACCGAGGAGGCCGGGGAAGCGACAGCGGCGGCGGCCGAGGCGGCCATCGCGCGCGGTCTCGGCCGGATCGAGCCCTGGTACCGGGGCGAGGGCTGGTACAGCGACGGACCGGCCCGGCACTTCGACTACTACAACGGCTGGGCCATGCATCTGTACCCGGTGCTGCACGCCCGGCTTTCGGGGGACCCGGCGGCCCTGGACCGGTACGGCGACCGGCTCGCCGTCCATCTCGCCGACTACGCCCGGCTGTTCGGCGGCGACGGCGCGCCCCTGCACCAGGGGCGGTCGCTCACCTACCGGATGGCCACCACCGCACCGCTGTGGCTGGGCGCCCTGACCGGCCGCACCCCGCTGGCCCCCGGTGTCACCCGCCGGCTGGCCTCCGGAGCGCTGCGCTACTTCCTGGACCGGGGCGCGGTGGGCCCCGACGGGCTGCTGTCGCTCGGCTGGCACGGGCCCTACCGGGGCGTCCTCCAGCGCTACTCGGGCCCCGCGTCGCCGTACTGGGCGAGCAAGGCGTTCACCGGGCTGCTGCTGCCCGCCGGGCATCCGGTGTGGACCGCCACCGAGGAGCCGGGCCCGGCCGAACGCGCCGACGCCGTCACCGCGCTGCCCGTCCCGGGATGGCTGCTCCAGTCCACCGCGTCCGACGGCGTGGTGCGGCTGCACAACCACGGCAGCGAGGACGCGCGCTACGACCCGCACTACACCCGGTCCGGCTACTCGACGGTGACCGGGTCCACCCCCGTGGACGCCGGCCCGGCGGCCGACAACCACTTCGGCCCCCTCCTTCCCGACGGGACGTGGGCCGCCCGTTCCGCGATCGAGCCGCTGGGGGCCGGGGACGGCTGGATCGCCTCGGCACACGATGCGGGCGGGCACCGGGTGGTCTCCGTGGTGCTGGCGCACGGCGCCGCCGAAGTCCGTATTCATCTGATGAGCGACAGTGCGCCGGAGGTGCCGGTCCGGCTCACCGGATGGGCGGCCGGGGAGGGGCTGCACTCCGCACTGCATCCGGTGCACGGTTACACCGCTGACGCCCCGCTGTCCGGCCTGTCCACCGCCTTCAGCACTGATGCCCGGCTCCCCGTCCTCACCGGACGCACCGGGCCAACGCCCGGCGACCGGCTGTTCATCGCCCTCGCCCGGCTGACCGGCGACAACGCCCCGCCGCCCCTGGCGTCGCTGGCCGGGGTACGGGTGACCACCCCGCCGGCCGACACCCCCGACCCGGACGCCGCCCTCGCCATCACCGTGGAGTGGACCGACGGGCCCCGGCGCCACCTGCGCATCACCTCCCGCGCGGTGCGGGCCGACTGAGCGCCCACCGTCACCCGTACGGCGCCCCCTCCGGCGCCGTACGCTGGAGGGCTGTCCCCCCATGACACCCTCCGAAGGAGCACATGCCGCACGACACCGCTTGGCGGACCGGCGATCCGGTCGCCGATCCGGCCGCACCGCAGCACCCCGCGCAGATCCGCCGCATCCTCGCCCTCTTCCGTCCCTACCGCACCCGCCTGGCCGTCGTCGCCCTGCTCGTGGGCGCCTCCTCCCTGGTGGCCGTCGCCTCCCCGTTCCTGCTCCGGGAGATCATCGACACCGCGCTGCCCCACCAGCGCACCACCCTGCTCGCCCTCCTCGCGCTGGGCATGATCGTCACCGCTGTGATGAGCAGCGTCTTCGGCGTGCTCCAGACCCTCATCTCCACCACCGTCGGCCAGCGGGTCATGCACGACCTGCGCACCCAGGTCTACGCCAAGCTCCAGCAGATGCCGCTGGCCTTCTTCACCCGCACCCGCACCGGTGAGGTCCAGTCCCGCATCGCCAATGACATCGGCGGCATGCAGGCCACCGTCACCTCCACCGCGACCTCGCTGGTCTCCAACGTCACGGCCGTCGTCGCCACACTGGTGGCGATGCTCGCCCTCGACTGGCGGCTGACCCTGCTCTCCCTCGCCCTGCTGCCCTTCTTCGTCTGGCTGGCCCGCCGCGTGGGCCGGGAGCGCAAGCGGATCACCGCACAGCGCCAGAAACAGATGGCGACCATGGCCGCCATGGTCACCGAGTCGCTGTCGGTCAGCGGCATCCTGCTCGGCCGCACCATGGGCCGCGCCCACAGCCTCACCCGCGACTTCACCCAGGAGTCCACCCGCCTCGCCGACCTGGAGATCCGCGCCTCGATGGCCGGCCGCTGGCGGATGGCCACCATCGGCATGATCATGGCCGCCATCCCCGCCCTGCTCTACTGGTCGGCCGGCGTCCTGCTGCAACTCGGCGGCACCCCGCCGTCCATCGGCACCCTGGTCGCCTTCGTCAGCCTCCAGCAGGGGCTGCTGCGGCCGGCCGTGTCCCTGCTGTCCACCGGCGTGGACATCCAGGCCTCGCTCGCCCTCTTCCAGCGCGTCTTCGAGTACCTCGACCTCACGGTCGACATCACCGAGCGCCCCGACCCGGTGGAACTGCGGCACGCCAAGGGCGAGATCCGGCTGGAAGGGGTGTCCTTCCGATACGACCCCGCCGGGCCGCTCACCCTCAGCGACATCGATCTGACGGTGCCGGCCGGCGGCTCGCTCGCCGTCGTCGGCCCCACCGGCTCGGGCAAGAGCACCCTCAGCTATCTGGTGCCCCGCCTCTACGACGTCACCGAGGGCTCCGTCCGGCTGGACGGCATCGACGTGCGGGAACTGGACTTCGCCTCCCTCGCCCGCGCCGTCGGCGTGGTCTCCCAGGAGACCTACCTCTTCCACGCCTCGGTGGCCGACAATCTGCGGTTCGCCAAGCCGGACGCCACCGACGCCGAGATCGAGGCCGCCGCCCGCGCCGCGCAGATCCACGACCACATCGCCGCCCTGCCGAAGGGGTACGACACCGTGGTGGGGGAGCGCGGCTACCGGTTCTCCGGCGGGGAGAAGCAGCGCCTCGCGCTGGCCAGGACGATCCTGCGCGATCCGCCGGTGCTCGTCCTCGACGAGGCCACCTCCGCGCTGGACACCGCGACCGAGCAGGCCGTCCAGCGGGCCATCGACGCCCTGTCGGCCGGGCGGACCACCATCACCATCGCCCACCGGCTCTCCACCGTCCGCGACGCCGACGAGATCGTCGTCCTGGACGGCGGGCGGATCACCGAGCGCGGCACCCACGCCCAACTGCTGGCCCTGGGCGGCCGGTACGCCGAACTGGTACGCCGCGACGGGGAACCGGCCGGCGAGCGGAGGGCCCTGGACCCGGCGCCCTGACGGCGGCGTTCCGTGCGCGGCCCCGCCGGGTGCGGGCCGGTCCGGCGGAACGAGAAAACTATGCGAACGGTCGTGCTAACATCTCGCCAGCCCACCGTCCCACCGAGGGGATCCAGCATGGCCGTGACCTCCGACCTCGCCCGCGGCGCCCTGCGCCTCACCTCCCGGGTGGCACCCTCACTGGCCGTCCGGGCCGCCCTGCCAGCCTTCCGCCGCCCCCGAGCCACCGCCCGCCCGCGCCCCGAGGAGGAGCCGGTGATGCGCGCCGCCCGCTCGCGGACCGTCACGGTGGACGGCCAGGACGTGGCCGTCCACCGCTGGGGGACCGGCGAGCGCCCGGTCCTCCTCCTGCACGGCTGGATGTTCCGCGCCTCCCGCTTCGCCCCCCTCGTCCGCGCGCTCACCGACCGCGGCTACAGCCCCGTCGCCTTCGACGCCCCCGGCCACGGGGAGTCCCCCGACGGCGACACCTCGATCCTCCAGTACGGCGCCACGGCCCGCCGCCTCGCCCCCGCGGACGGCCACTACGAGGCGGTCATCGGCCACTCGGTGGGCGCCCTCGCCGGCTTCTGGGCGGTCCGCGAAGAGGTCACCGCCACCCGGCTCATCGCCCTCGCCCCCATACCCGACTTCGACTTCCTGGCCGACTCCTTCTGCGCCGGCGCCGGCCTCACCGGGCGCGCCAGAACCCTGCTGCGCACCCGGATCGAAGAGGACGTCTTCCCCGGCGTCCCCCGCATCTGGGAGCGGTTCTCCGCCACCTACCGGCCCGACCGGCTCACCCTGCCGATCCTCGTCGTCCACGACGAGGACGACGACATGATCCCGGTCGGCCACGCCCGCCGCATCGCCGAGACCTACGGCGACCGGGCCGACCTGCTCATCACCCGGGGCCTGGGCCACCGCCGGATCATCGGCGACCCGCACGTCGTCGACAGCGTGCTCGACTTCGTCTCGGCGACCGACCCGGTTCACTAGACGGCCGAGCCACGCCGCGCGCACGGCCGGGCGGCCGTCCGCCGGGCACGGTGCTCAGCCCGGGTCCGGTACCCCGGTGCCGGGAGCGGCGACCGTCCGCAGCCGCTCCCGCACGGCCCGCGCGGCCCGCTCGTACCCCGACGCGTCCCCGAACAGGGCCGAGGTGGTGTTCGCCATGTCCATCAGGGCGACCAGTTCGAACGCCAGCTGCGTCACATCGGCGTCCTCCCGCAGGTCGCCCGCCGCCCGCGCGCCCGCGAGCGTGTCCAGGACCAGCCGGTCCCACTCCTCGCGGGCCAGCGCCACCGCGTCCCGCACCGCGCCCTCGCGGGCAGCGAACTCGGTGGCCACCGCGATGAAGAAACAGCCGCCGGGGAAGACCCGCTCGCGCGAGTACTCCAGGTAGCCGTCGCACAGCAGCAGCACCCGCCCCAGCCCTTCGGGCACCTCGAGGGCCGGCTGGACGATGCGCCGCACGAACACGGACCGCGCCGCCCGCACCGTGGCCAGCTGAAGCTCCTCCTTGGACCCGAAGAGCGCGAACACCCCGCTCTTGCTCAGCCCCAGCTCCCCGGCGATCCGCCCGATCGACAGCCCGCCCAGGCCCTCCACCGAGGCCACGTCCATGGTCCGGCGCAGCACCAGCCGGCGCGTGGCGTTGCCGCGCTCCACCCGCCCGTCGACATGGGCCGCATCCCCCACCGGGTCACCTCCTTGGCCAACCGTCATGGTATGTGTCAGCGCAGCCGCCCGTCCGCCGCCAGATCCTCGAACACCGCGTGGTCCACCGGCGCCGTGCGTTCCTTGTCGGCCAGCGAGAGCCAGGCCAGTTCCTCGATCTCGCTGCTGGCGGCCAGAGTGCCGCGGAAGTCCGCCGTGTAGCAGGCCATCCGCACCAGCGTGCCGTCCGGATACCCGTCGGCCTGGGCCTCGTACGTGCCCACATGGGCCACCGTCTCCGGCACCAGTGCCACGGTCAGCTCCTCGCGCACCTCCCGCAGCAGCGTCTCCCGGTCGCTCTCCGCGCCGTCCCGCTTGCCGCCGGGGATGTAGAAGAGGCGTTTGCCCCGCGAGCGCACGCCCAGGATCCGCCCCCGGTCCAGATGCACCCATGCCACGGTGTCGATCAGCCCCGCCACGATTCCGTACTCCTTCGGCCACGTCCGGGCCCGACGGGATGCCTGTGGGCGGCCGGGCCGTGACGATGGTGTCATGGACCCGAGTGAGTGGGGTATCGAGCCCGGCCCGGAACCGGACCCGGGCCCGCGGCGCGACGGCCCGCTGTGGCTGCACCCCGACGACGACCTGGCCCCCAACCGGCCGGGCGAGACGCTGTACGGTCTCCTCGCCGACCGGCCCGACCGGCCCGACCGCGGCGTGGGCCGGCTCGCCCGCGCCCTGCTCGGCCGGGAGCGGGACACCGCGGACCTGCGGGAGCGGCTCGCCGGGGAACGCTCCGCGGGCGCCGCCCTCGACCGGCTCGCGGGCGCGGGCTGGGAGATCCTGCACTCCCTGCCGCTGCCCGGCGCCGCCACCCTCTCGCATCTGGCGATCGGCCCGGCAGGGGTCTTCGGCTGCCACACGGTGGCCCACGCCCGCGGGCCGCTGCGGGTCGGCGACCCGGACGAGGAGCAGGTGCGCACCGGGACCCGGCGCGGCGAGCCCCATCTGCGGTACTGCCGGCGTGGCGCCGCCCTCGCGGCGCACGCCCTCACCCGGGGCTGCGGCTTCCCGGTGACGGTCTCGCCGGTGCTGATCTGCGTCACCGCCGGGCGGGTCGCGTACGGCACGGTGCCCGGCGACGTACGGGTGCTGCGCGAGCACCAGCTGGAAGGGCTCACCCGGTACGGGGCCCTCCTCGCCCCGGACCGGATCCGCGCCATCCACGGCGTCGCCCGCGACCGCCGCACCTGGCGCGGGCTGTAGCGCCGCCTACTCGGCCAGATCGGCGACGGCGGAGACGTGCTCCACCCGCATCCGGACCAGCAGCTCACCGGGCACCCCGTTGCGTTCGCCGAACTCCCGCGCCCGGTCCTCGCCCATGTAGCGCGCCGCGATCCGGGTGGCCCACTCCCTGACCTCCGCCAGGTCCTCGCTCAGCCGCACCCGGCCGCGCAGCACGGCGAAGCTGTACGGGGCCCGCTCGTCGTCGACGCACAGCGCCGCCCGCCCGTCCCTGGCCAGGTTGCGGCCCTTGACGGTGCTCGCGCCGGTGTTGAAGACGATGTCGTCGCCGTCCAGCACGAACCACACCGGCGCCACGTGCGGGCCGCCGTCCGCGCGCACCGTCGACAGCTTCCCGGTCCTGGTACCGGCGGCGACGAAGGCCCGCCATTCCTCCGAGGTCATCACATGTCCCATGGGCCCATCGTGCGTCAGTCCTGACCGGGCGACCACGCGGGCAGCCCGTGCGGCGCGGCGAACGCCAGGAATTCTTCAGGCTCCCGGCCCAGCCGCGCCGACAGCGCGAACCGGTGCAGCTCGCCCACCTCGCGCGGCTCGAACGCGATGTGCGCGAACCCGGCGTCCGGCCCGGACGCCGCCGCCAGCCGGTCCAGCTCCCGCTCCACGGCGGCCCACTCGGCGTCGGGCACGTACTGCCGCATCACCGAGTGCCACACCACCGTCAAGGTGCCGGGCTCCAGCTCCACCCCCGACAGGAATTCCGCGGCGCCCGCCCCGCCCACCGTGGCCGGGACCTTGGCGGCGATCCGCAGCGCGCCCTCCAGCCGCCGGGTGCGGTCCGACTGGTCCGGCCACACATAGGCGCGCAGGGCGAGGGCGCCGTCGGGGGAGAGCGGATCGAGCGGGGCGATGTCGCAGCCGCGGCGCTCGACGATCCGCAGGGTCTGGTGCCGCCGCGCGCCCTCGGCCAGCCAGCCGGGCGGGTCGCCGCGCCACACCGGGTCGAGCACGACGGGGGAGTCGGGGTTGCCCCAGGAGAAGGACGGTGCCCGGTACCGGAACTGTTCGGCCCGCAGGTTCAGGCCCGCGCTGGAACCGAGTTCGAACAGCCGCACCGGGAGCGCGGCCGTGGGCACCGCGTACAGCAGCCCGGCCAGCAGGAGGGAGGCCCGTCCCACCTCATTGGTCTGCGGCGGCCGTTCGAGCCAGTCCCGCACCCAGTCCGGCTCGGCGGCGACCGCCGCCCGGAAGGCCGGCCAGCCCGCGTCCGGGTGCTCGGGGTCGAACACCCCACCGGCGCTGGGGTAGTGCTCCGCCAGCTCCGGAGCGCGCCCGGTGAGGACCAGGGCGTGCACCGCCCCCATCATCCGCAGCGCCGGCGCGTCGGCGGGACCGGCGTCCTCGTATCCCTCCAGCACGGCCGCACAGGGGCCCTCCTCCTCGATGTCCCGGGCCACTCGTTCCAGCAGCGCCGCGTACAGCGGGGAACCCAGCCGGGCGCAGGCACCGGCCTGCTGCTTAAAGACGAGGGCAACCTGATCACGGGGCATCCGTACTCCTCACTCGGGAATGCCCAAGATCATGGGGCCCACAAGGCGGGAAGCGGAAGACACTTGGGCGGGTTGTTATCTGATTTCCCACGATCCAGCGGAACTGAAGCGCGAGGGCGCCGCGCACACCCCCCGGGCGCGCAAGCGCCCCCACCGCCGGGGCCCGGCCCGGCGGAAGGCGCCTCCTACCATGGGGACCCATGACTTCCGAGCAGCTCGTCGTCTTCACCCGCACCGCCGGATTCCGCCACGACTCCATCCCCGACGGCATCGCGGCCTTCCGCGCCCTGGGCGCCGAGCTGGGCCGGCCCGTCCTCGCCACCGAGGACCCCGCCGAACTCGCCGCGGCCCTGCCCGGCAGCGCGGCCGTCGTCTTCCTCTCCACCACCGGCGAGGTCCTCACCGACACCGCCCGCGAGGCGCTGCGCACACACCAGGAGGCGGGCGGCGGTTTCCTCGGTGTCCACTCCGCCTCCGGCACCGAGTACGACTGGCCGTGGTACGGCGACCTCGTCGGCGCCCGCTTCGACGGGCACCCCGCCCTCCAGCCCGGCGTGATCCGGGTGACGGACCACGACCACCCCGCCACCGCCCATCTGCCGCGGCGCTGGGCGTTCACGGACGAGTGGTACCACTTCACCGAGAGCCCCGGTGGCCGGGTCCGGGTACTGGCCACCGCGGACGAAAGCACCTACACCGGCGGCCGGATGGGCGAGGACCACCCGCTGGTGTGGTGCCACGAGCACACCGGCGGCCGGGCCTTCTACACCGCCCTCGGGCACACGTCCGAGGCGTACACGGACCCCGGCTTCCGCGCCCATCTGCGGGGGGCCCTGGCCTGGGTGACCGAGGCCGCCGGAAAAGCTCGATGATCTGATCGATTCTGTGTCAGGATGACGGAAAACGTGTACCTTCGCGAGGAGACCCGGTGACCTACGCAGCCGCCGCAGACCGCTACGACACCATGCAATACCGCCGTTCCGGCCGCAGCGGTGTCCTGCTGCCCGCCGTATCCCTCGGCCTGTGGCACAACTTCGGCGACACCAGCACCCTGGACAACCAGCGCGCCGTCCTGCGCCGTGCCTTCGACCGCGGCATCACCCACTTCGACCTCGCCAACAACTACGGCCCGCCCCCCGGATCCGCCGAGACCAACTTCGGCGCCCTCTTCGCCCAGGACTTCCGCCCCTACCGCGACGAACTCTTCATCGCCTCCAAGGCCGGCTACCACATGTGGCCCGGCCCGTACGGCGAATGGGGCTCCCGCAAGTCCCTGCTGGCCAGCCTCGACCAGTCGCTCAAGCGGATGGGCCTGGAGTACGTCGACGTCTTCTACTCCCACCGCTACGACCCGGACACCCCGCTGGAGGAGACCCTCGGCGCCCTCGACCAGGCGGTGCGCTCCGGCCGCGCCCTGTACGCCGGGATCTCCAACTACCCGGCCGAACAGCACCGCCGCGCCGCCGAGATCCTGCGCGACCTCGGTACCCCGCTGCTGATCCACCAGTCCCCCTACAACATGCTGCACCGCGCCCTGGAGGACGGCGTCCTGGACGCCATCGGCGAGACCGGCACCAGTCTCATCGCCTTCTCCCCGCTCGCCCAGGGCCTGCTGACCGACCGCTACCTCTCCGGCGAGGTACCGCAGGACTCCCGGATGGCCGTCGGCCACTTCCTCAAGCGCGACGCCCTCAGCCCCGAGCGGCTGACCCTGCTGCGCTCCCTCAACGAGGTGGCGGCCGGCCGCGGCCAGACCCTGGCCCAGCTCGCCCTCTCCTGGGTGCTGCGCGACCCCCGGGTGGTCTCGGTCCTGATCGGCGCCAGCAGCGTCGCCCAGCTCGACCAGAACCTCGCCGCCCTGGAGGCCGGGCCGCTCACCGAGGACGAACTGGCCCGCATCGACACCCTGCTGACGGCCTGACCCGGCCGGAGACCTCCCGGGCAGGACGGCGCTCAGCCGGGCTCGATCAGCTCCAGTGCCCGCAGCCCCGCGCCGAGCGCCGTCCCCCCGTCCGGCCCGTCCACCACATCCAGCAGGGTGTCCACCAGCTTGATGGCGTGCTCGTCCCCGTGCACCGCCGCCCGCTCGAACAGTTCGGCCCCGACCAGCCCGTCCGGCACCGCGACCTCCGGCTGCGGCCCGGCCGGACGGTAGGCCGCCACCACCGCGGCACTCGCCGCCCACGCCGCCCGCAGCCCCGGCCACCACAACTCCCCGGGCAGCGCGGGCAGCGTCCGCAGCACCGCGTTCGGCGCCGTCACCGCGTGCACCAGCATCACCGGGTTGCCGTGCGCGTGCTCCGCGTAGAAACCGGCGGCGGCCCGCACCAGTTCGGTCAGCCGCTGCCGCGCCACCGCCGGATCCCGCTCCCCGGCCCCCGGCCAGTCCGGCACCCCCCGCACCTGCTCCAGCCGGTGGTTGATGCCCCGCGACGGATCGGGCACCCCGGCCACCGCTCCCAGCGCCGCGTCCGCGCCCGAGGCCGCCGCCGTGCCGACCGCCCCCGCGGGCAGCGGCTGATGCCGGGCCGCCCAGTACCCCAGACCCTGCGCCAGCTCCGCGATCCGCGGCGCGCTCTCCCCCTCCGCCAGCAGCACCCGCACCGCGTGCCCCACCCGGATCACCGGATGCGTCGCCCCGCCCGCGATCCCCGGCAGCAGCCGGGGCCACCACTCGGCCAGCACCGCGCGCCAGGGGCGCTCGGCCAGCAGCCGCCCGAAGAACCCGGCCCAGTCCGCCAGATACCGCGCGTCACCCAGCGCCTCCCGCCAGTTCTCCGCCGTGATCGGGCCGTACGAGCCGGGCCGCTCCTCCAGCACCCGCCGGTATCCGTCGAGCCAGCGGTGCACCCGCGCCCCCTGGCCGCGGCGCACCAGCGCCTCCACCGCCATCGGCCCGTGATTGCTCAGCCAGCCCTCGAACTCCGGGCCCGTCGCGTGCAGCCTGATCAGCGCCTCGTCGAGTACGCCCAGGTCGTCGTGGTCCATGTCCGCGACGCTACGCGGGGGCACGCCCCGCGCGGAACGGTCCGCGGACCTACCCCCGCGGACCGACCCGGGACCGTGGTCCCGCGACCGCGGTCCCAGGCCCTCCGCTGCCCGGACGGCCGCACCGGTACGGGCCCGCAGCGGCCACGCGCCCCCTGGGGCCCACCCGGTCACCGCGCCGGGTCACGCCCCAGCAGCGCCACCAGCCGGTCCTGCACCGGGGCGTCCCGCGCGACCTCCACCGGCGGGTCGAAGATGCCCAGCCCCTGCCAGCCGTCGATCTGCGGCGCCACGAACCCGTACACCGTGGCCGCCACCTCCTCATCCAGCCGGTCGTCCGCCGCGATCCCGCGCGCCAGATCCCAGGCGTGCACCGCCAGATCGAGCGTCATCTGCCGCGCGTACTCCTCCGCCGGGGTCGGCCCGCCACTGGTGTGCACCGTGCCCTCCAGCGCCCCCGGCGCCGCGAACGCCTCCCGGGCGCCGCGCGCCGCCCGCTCCCAGGCCGCCACCGGGTCCTCGCCCAGGACGTCACCGTCGTAGCGGTCGCCCACCTCGGCCAGCGTCTCGCCGCGCAGCAGATGCGGCGCCCACAGCTGTTCCGCCGTCAGATGGCCGACCAGATCCCGCACCGACCACGCGGTGCACGGGGTCGGCGCGCTCCACTGCCCGGCGCCGACCCGGCGCACCCGCCGGTCGAACTCCGCCTGCGCCCGCTCGTAGGCCTCGGTCAGTCGCATGGGGGTACCTTTCTTCCGCTTCCGTGGTGGATACCCCCCGCGGCCGTCACTCCCGGACCAGCACCACGTCGAGGGTGCGTGGCCCGTGCACCCCCTCGACCCGGTCGAGTTCGATGTCACTGGTGGCCGAAGGCCCCGATATCCAGGTCAGCGGCCGGTCCGGGGACAGCAGCGGCAGGGCCTGCCCCACCGACTCCACCACCTGGTCCGGTACCCGGACCACCACGATGTGGTGATCGGGCACCAGCGTGATCCGGCGCCGCCCCTGGTCGGGACCGCCGTCCAGCACGATCGTCCCGGTCTCCGCGATCGCCACCGCGCAGCCCGTCACCACACTGTCCACCGCGTCCAGTTCCGCGGCCGTGACCGACGGCGCGTCCGGCACCGTGCGCACCGTGCCCGCCGGAACCGCCGACAGCCAGCCCCCGGGCAGCCCGTCCGGCACCACCACCGAGCCCGAGCCGCGCTCCGCCAGCAGCCGGGCGATCAGCCCCGGCAGCCCCGCCGTGTCCGTGCGGTGCACCAGCGCCCGGTAGTCCGCCAGATGCTCCGCCAGCACGGCGACCGGATCGGCGGGGGAGTGCGAGGCCAGATAGTCCCGCACCACCGGCACCTGCTCCGGCGTCTCCTCGCGCGGCACATCCGCCAGCGCCCGCCGCACCCGGCCCAGCACCACATCCCGCGCGCTCATCGCCCGTCCTCCCCACGTGTGCGCCGCTGCCACCAGTCCCGGAACGGCTCGGCCGGCACCGCCGGCAGATCCCGGCTCGCCGTCCACGCCCGGCCGGGGCCCGGCAGACTGCGGCGCGGCAACAGCCGCCGCGAGCGCCCCGCCAGCCGCTGCCCGGCCCGCATCGCCCCCGGCCGGTCCAGCGCCCACGTCGCCGCCCGCAGCGCGGCCCGCTCCGCCGCATGCCCCTTCGCCGGCCGGATCCGGGTCCTGGTGCCCCGCACCGTCACCGGCCCGCCCTGCACCACCCGTTCCCGCAGATGCACCAGCACCTCCGGGATGTCGATCGCCACTGGGCACACCTCGTAACAGGCGCCGCACAGCGAGGACGCGTACGGCAGCGACGCGTCCAGCTCACCGGCCGTGCCCCGCAGCTGCGGGGTGAGGATCGCGCCGATCGGCCCCGGATACGCGGAGCCGTACGCGTGACCCCCGGCCCGCTCGTACACCGGGCACACATTCAGACACGCCGAACAGCGGATGCAGCGCAGCGCCTGCCGCCCCACCTCGTCCGCGAGCGTGTCGGTGCGGCCGTTGTCCAGCAGCACCAGATGGAACACCCGCGGTCCGTCCCCGTCGGTCGTGCCGGTCCACATCGAGGTGTACGGGTTCATCCGCTCCGCCGTCGAGGAGCGCGGCAGCGTCTGGAGGAACACCTCCAGGTCCTGCCAGCTGGGCACCACCTTCTCGATCCCCACCACCGAGATCAGCGTCTCCGGCAGCGTCAGGCACCTCCGGCCGTTGCCCTCGGACTCCACGACCACCAGGGTGCCCGTCTCGGCCACCATGAAGTTCGCCCCGGAGATCCCCACCTTGGCGCGCAGGAACTTCTCCCGCAGATGCAGCCGGGCCGCCTCCGCCAGCTGGGCCGGCGCGTCGGTGAGCGTCTCCGGAGCGGCCCGCCCCCAGCGGGCCATGTTCCGCGCGAAGATGTCCCGGATCTCGCCCCGGTTGCGGTGGATCGCCGGCACCAGGATGTGCGAGGGCAGATCGTCGCCCAACTGCACGATCAGCTCCGCCAGATCCGTCTCGTTCGCCCGGATCCCCGCCTTGGCCAGCGCCTCGTTGAGCCCGATCTCCTGCGTGGCCATCGACTTGACCTTGATGACCTCCCGCTCACCGGTCTCCTTCACCAGCGCGGTGACGATCCGGTTCGCCTCGGCCGCGTCCGCCGCCCAGTGCACCACCCCACCGGCCGCCGTGACCCGCTCCTCCAACCGCACCAGATAGTGGTCCAGATGACGCAGCGTCCGGTCCTTGATCGCCGCCCCGGCCGCCCGCAGCTCCTGCCAGTCCGGCAGCTCCGCGACCGCCGCGGCCCGCTTGTCCCGGATGGTGTGCGTGGCGTGCCGCAGATTCGCGCGCAGCGTCGTGTCGCGCACCGCGTCCTCCGCCGCACGCGGGAACGGCGGCATGCCCAGATACGTACCCGTCACCCCGCTCACCGGAACGGCACCTCCTCGGTACTCGCCAGAATCTCCGCGATGTGCACCGGCCGCACCGTCGAACCCAGCCGGGACAGCGTCCCCCCGATGTGCATCTGGCACGAGTTGTCCACCGTGCACACCGCCGAGGCCCCCGTCCCCATGACGGCGCGCGCCTTGTCCGCGCCCATCGCCGCCGACACCGCCGCGTTCTTCACCGCGAACGTGCCGCCGAAACCGCAGCACTCCTGAGCGCCCGGCAGATCCACCAGTTCGAGCCCGCGCACCGCCTCCAGCAGCCGCCGCGGACGCTCGCCGAGCCCCAGCATCCGCAGCCCGTGACAGGTCGGGTGGTACGTGACCCGGTGCGGGTAGTACGCCCCCACATCCGTCACCCCCAGCACATCCACCAGGAACTCCGTCAGCTCCACCGTGCGCGGCACCACCGACTCCGCCAGTCCGGCCAGCTCACCGCCCCGCCCCTCGGCCGCCGCCTTCCGGCCGATCCGCGGATAGTTGTCGCGCACCATCGCCGCACACGACCCGGACGGCACCACGATGTGGTCGTACCCCTCGAACGCCCGCGCGTACCGGCGCACCAGCGGCTCACTCGCATGCCGGTACCCGGTGTTGAACTGCGGCTGCCCGCAGCAGCTCTGCTCCACCGGGAAATCCACCTCCACCCCCAGCCGCTCCAGCAGCGTGACCACGGCCCGGCCCGTCGCCGGATAGAGGGTGTCGTTCACACAGGTGAGGAACAGCGCGACCCGCATCACCGCCCCACCTCCCCACCGGCGATCCGGGCCGCCGCCCGGTCCCACGCGCCCGCGTCACCCATGGGCTCATGGTGCCGCAGCGGCACGGTGGCACGCAGCAAGCCCCGCAACTCGGCGAGTCCGCCCCCGACCACCCCCGCCGCCCTGGCCTGCACCAGCACATTGCCCAGCGCCGCCGCCTCCGCCGGACCCGCCACCACCGGCAGCCCGCAGGCATCCGCCGTCAGCTGGCACAACAGCTCGTTGCGGGCGCCACCACCCACCACATGCACCGTCTCCACACTCCGCCCCGACAGCCGCTGCGCCTCCCGCACCGTCGCCCGGTGCGCCAGCGCCAGCGAATCCAGCACACAGCGTACGGTCTCCGCCGCGTCCCTCGGCTCGGGCTGCCCGGTACGGGCACACGCCCGCGCGATCCGCCCCGGCATGTCCCCGGGCGCGATGAACTCCGGATCGCCCGCGTCCACCACCGAACGCAGCGGCTCCGCCCGCGCCGCCTCCCGCAGCAGCGGCTCCAGCGCGTACCCGGCGCCGGCCCGCTCCCACTCCCGCAGACACTCCTGGAGCAGCCATAGCCCCATGATGTTGCGCAGATAGCGGACCGTGCCGTCCACCCCCAGCTCATTGGTGAAGTTGGCCCGCCGGCTCTCCTCCGACAGCACCGGGGCGTCCAGCTCCAGGCCGGCCAGCGACCACGTACCGGTGGCGATGTACGCGAACCGGTCCCCGTCCGCCGGCACCCCCACCACCGCCGACGCCGTGTCGTGCGAGGCCACCGACCACACCGGCACCGGCCCGGCCAGACCGGTCTCCGCCAGCACCTCGGGTATCACCTCACCCGCCGGGTCGCCGGGCCGGCGCAGCGCCGGGAACAGCCCGGTGTCCACACCCAGCGCCTCCGCCACCGGCCGCGACCAGGCGCGGGTGCGCGGATCGATCAGCTGCGTGGTGGAGGCGTTCGTCAGCTCGGTACCGGCCCGGCCCGTCAGCCAGTAGGTGATCAGATCCGGGATCAGCAGCAGCTGCCGCGCCGCCGCCAGCTGCGCCGAACCCCGCGCCGCGACCAGCTGGTAGACGGTGTTGAACGGCAGCTCCTGCAACCCGGTGGCCGCGTACAGCTCGCGCGGCGGCAGCACCTCCGCCACCCGGGCGGCCACCCCGTCGGTGCGGCCGTCCCGGTAGTGCACCGGGTTGCCCAGCAGCGCGCCGGAGGCGTCCAGCAGCCCGTAGTCGACCGCCCACGAGTCGACACCGACCCCGGCCAGCGGGCCGCCGGCCTCCCGGCCGGCCGCCCGCAGCCCGGTCAGCACCCCGTGCCACAGCGCCAGGATGTCCCAGTGCAGCGTCCCGCGGACCCGCACCGGATGATTGGCGAACCGGTGCGCCTCGCGCAGCGACAGCTCACCGCCACCGACCCGCGCGAGCATCACCCGGCCACTGGAGGCACCGAGATCCACCGCGGCGAAGTCCCGCGCGGCGTCGGTGGAGGTAGGGGCAGACACAGCTCTCCTCGAATTCGACGACTGGCTCAGCGCAGGAACGCCGCCGCCACCCCGGCATCGACCGGGATGTGCAGACCGGTGGTGTGGGTCAGATCCCCGCCGGTGAGGGCGAAGACCGCCGCCGCCACATGCTCGGGCAGCACCTCACGCTTCAGCAGGGTCCGCTGGGCGTAGTACGCGCCCAGGTTCTCCTCCGGCACCCCGTACACGGCGGCACGCTTCGCGCCCCAGCCGCCCGCGAAGATGCCGGAACCGCGCACCACACCGTCGGGGTTGATGCCGTTGACCCGGATGCCGTGCTCGCCCAGCTCGGCGGCGAGCAGCCGCACCTGGTGCGCCTGATCCGCCTTGGTGGCGCCGTACGCGATGTTGTTGGGGCCGGCGAACACCCCGTTCTTGGAGGCGATGTAGACGATGTCGCCGCCCATGCCCTGCGCGATCATCACCCGCGCCGCCTCCCGGGAGGCCAGGAACGAGCCGCGCGCCATGATGTCGTGCTGCAGGTCCCAGTCGGCCGCCGTCGTCTCCAGCAGCGGCTTGGAGATGGAGATCCCGGCGTTGTTGACCACCAGGTCCACCCCGCCGAACGCCAGCGCCGCCGCCTCGAAGGCCGCCGCGATCTGCTCCTCGGAGGTCACGTCCACCGCCACCGCCACCGCGCGGTCCCGGCCGCCCAGCTCCTTCGCCACCTCGCTCGCCGCGGCCTCGTCCCGGTCCGCCACCACCACGCACGCGCCCTCGGCCACCAGCCGCTGCGCCGTGGCCCGGCCGATGCCGCTGCCGCCGCCGGTCACCAGCGCGATCCGGGTCGCCAGCGGGGCCGGCGGCGGCATCCGCCGCAGCTTGGCCTCCTCCAGCTCCCAGTACTCGATCCGGAACTTCTCCGACTCCTCGATGGGGGAGTAGGAGGAGACCGCCTCGGCACCGCGCATCACGGCGATGGCGTTCACATAGAACTCGCCCGCCACCCGCGCCGTCTGCTTGTCCTTGCCGATGGAGAACATCCCCACGCCCGGCACCAGCACGATCGCCGGATCGGCGCCGCGCATCGCGGGCGAGCCGGGCTCGGCGTGCCGCTCGTAGTAGGCGCGGTACTCCTCCCGGTAGGCCGCGTGCAGCTCCTTCAGCCGGGCGATCGCCTCCTCCAGCGGGGCGTCCGCCGGCAGGTCGAGCACCAGCGGCGCGACCTTGGTGCGCAGGAAGTGATCCGGGCAGGAGGTGCCCAGCGCCGCGAGCCGGGGGTGCTCGGCGCGCGACAGGAACTCCAGCACCGGCTCGCTGTCGGTGAAGTGACCGATCTGCGGCTTGTCGGTGGAGGCCAGACCACGGATCACCGGCGCCAGCGCGGCGGCCCGCGCCCGGCGCTCGGCCTCCGGCAGCGGCCCGTACCCGGGCAGCTCCGCGCCGAACGGCTCCGCCGCGCCGCGCTCGGCCAGGAACGCCTCGGCGGTACGGATGATGTGCAGCGAGTTGCGCTCGCACTCCTCGCTGGTGGCGCCCCAGGCGGTGATCCCGTGGCCGCCGAGGATGCAGCCGATGGCCTGCGGGTTGGCCTCCCGCACCGCCGCGATGTCCAGGCCCAGCTGGAACCCGGGCCGGCGCCACGGCACCCACACCACCCGGTCGCCGAAGCACTCCCGGGTCAGCGCCTCGCCGTCGGCGGCGCAGGCCAGCGCGATGCCGGAGTCCGGGTGCAGATGGTCCACGTGCGCGGCCTCGACCAGGCCGTGCATGGCGGTGTCGATGGACGGTGCCGCCCCGCCCCGCCCGTGCAGGCAGTAGTCGAAGGCCGCCACCATCTCGTCCTCCCGGTCCACGCCCGGGTACACGTCCTTCAGCGCCCGCAGCCGGTCCAGGCGCAGCGCGGCGAGGCCGCCCTCGGTGAGGGTGCCCAGATCACCGCCGGAGCCCTTGACCCACAGCAGCTCCACCTCGCCACCGGTCACCGGGTCGGCCGCGGTCCCCTTGGCCGAGGTGTTGCCACCGGCGTAGTTGGTGTTGCGCGGGTCGGCGCCCAGCCGGTGCGAACGCCCCAGCAGCTGTGCGACGGTCTCGGATGTGCGCGTCGTGTCCGCCATGGTGCTCAGGCCCCCCATCCGGCCTGCTGACCGCCCTGGCGGTCCGCGACGATCCGCTCCGCCCAGTCCGAGCGCGCGTACGCGGCCATCGGGTCGGCGTCCAGGCCCGCCTCCTGGCGGACCTCGGCCAGCAGCGGACGGACATCGGTGTTGAAGGCGTCCATCAGGACGGCGTTGGCGCCCAGCACGTCACCGGCGCGCTGCGCGGCGGCCAGCGCGTCCCGGTCCACCAGCAGCGCCTTGGCCGTCGCCTCCTGGACGTTCATCACCGAGCGGATGATCGCCGGGATCTTCGGCTCGATGTTGTGGCACTGGTCGAGCATGAAGGCCACCTCGCTGGTGAAGCCTCCGCCCCGCACCACCTCGTACATGATCCGGAACAGCTGGAACGGGTCGGCCGCGCCCACCATGAGGTCGTCGTCGGCGTAGAAGCGGGAGTTGAAGTCGAACCCGCCGAGCTTCCGCTCGCGCAGCAGCGTGGCGACGATGAACTCGATGTTGGTGCCGGGAGCGTGGTGACCGGTGTCCACGACGACCTGGGCCTTCTCAC
>NZ_JBHWJL010000041.1:0-27486 GCF_042731495.1 Streptomyces sp. NPDC059853 | reverse complement strand
CCCTTTTGACCCCGGGGGCGCCGTCAGCAACCCTGATCACTGTGGCAACTTCCGTATCCTTAACCCCCGTCGGCGCCCCGTGGCCCGAGCGTTCCTCCTCACCGGAGCACCTGTACCCCCTCCACGGGCCCGACTTCGCACGCGACCCCTTCACGTACTACGACAACCTGCGCCGCCATGTCGGGCCGGTGGTCCCGGTCTCGCTGGAGGAGTCCCACTCCATCCGCGGCTATCTCGTCATCGACCACTCGCTCCAGCTGGACATCCTCCGCAACCAGCGGCAGATCTGGACCCGTGACGCGCGCTGGTACCGCGACCTCGCCGAGGGCGCCGTGCCCGCCGGCCACCCGCTGATCTCCCAGCTCGCCCCCCGCCGCGGCCGGCTGTGCGCCGAGGAACCCGAGCACGCCCAGCTGTCGGGCCCGGGCAACAAGGCGCTGGCCCGGATGGACATGCTGCGCGTCGGCGATCTCATCCAGGACCTCGCCGACCAGCTCATCGACTCCTTCGTACCGGAAGGACCGCCGGCGGAGACCGTCGAGGTCGACATCCTGCGGCAGTTCGCGCTGCCGCTGCCCCTGCTGGTGCTGATGCGGCTCACCGGTATGGACGAGCGCGACGCGCTGACCTCCGGCTCCGCCCTGCACGCCATGCTCTCCGGCGCGGCCGGGGCCCCGCACACCGCCGGGGAACTGGCCGCCCTGATGGGCCAGCTCGTGGACGCCAGGACCAAGGAGCCGCGCGCCGACCTCGTCTCCTGGATGCTGCACTTCAACCAGGACGGCGCACTCACCCCCGCCGAGCTGAGCGAGGACGTCTGGCTCCAGATCACCGTGGGACACGGCGCGAGCACCGCCTGGATCTGCAACACCCTGCTGGAGCTGATGACCAACAAGCGGCTCAGCGAGGATGTCGCGGCCGACCGCTGCTCCATGGACCAGGCGATGAACCACGTCATGTGGAGCAACGCGCCGGTCCAGAACATCATCGGCCGCTGGGCCACCGAACCCACCTGGCTCGGGGGCCACCGCCTTGACGTCGGCGACATGGCGATCGTCGGCCTCGGGGCGTCGGGCGCCGACCCGGTCAGGCGCGCGGTGGGTCTGGAGACCTCGCGCACCAACAACGCCCATCTGGGCTGGGGCGCCGGAACCCACGGCTGCCCGGCCCCGGCCAGGGAACTCGGCGCGCTCATCGTGCGCACCGGCCTGGAACGGCTGTGGGACCGGCTGCCGGACATGGAACTGGCCGTGCCCAGGGAACGGCTGGACTGGGTGCTGCCGCACCTCGCGCGGACACCCGCCGCGCTGCCGGTGCGCTTCCCCCGGCCGATGGCCGAGCCGGCGCACGCGGAGCCGGAGTCAGGGGCCCCGGCCCCGGGCTCCCCGGCGACGGCGGCCGCCCCGCAGCCGGAGCGGCACAGCCCGTTCCCGTCCGGCCCGCCCCGGGCGGCGTCCGCGGCGGGGCGGGACGAGCCCGCCGGGCCGCGGGGTCTGCTGCCGGGGTGGCGCGCCCTGGTGGCGTGGTGGCCGGGGCGCTGACGCCCCGTACGGCCGGTGCCGTCTCCCGTCCCGGGCGAGGGCTGCTCACCGCGGACGGGGGCACCGGCCACCGGCCGCGCCGGTGACCGGGACGGTGCCGGTGCGGGTGCCGTCCCCGTCGGTCAGCGGTCGCCGGGAGCCGCCGGTGGTGCCGCGTCCGGCGGCGGGCCGACGAGGCCCGCGACCCCCAGGGCCGCGAGGTCCTGGGGGCGCAGCCGCAGGGCGTCCGCGAGGCGGGGGACGTCCGCGGCCGGTCTCTTGAGGATGGCGGCGGCGCGTTCGGGGGCGATGACCGAGAAGTAGCTGTCCGGGGTGGCCCAGGTGTTCCCGGCCGCCGCCAGCGCCATCGCCCCGCCCGAGCCGCCCTCGCCGATCACCAGGGAGGTGACGGGGACGGGGGCGGTGGCCAGGGCCAGGAAGGTCTCGGCGATGGCGGGCCCCGCCCCGGCCCGTTCGGCGTCGGCGCCGCCCTCGGCCCCGGGGGTGTCGATGAGGGTGAGCACCGGCAGCCCGAGCCGGCCGGCGAGCCGGACGACCCGGCTCGCCGTGCGGAACCCGGCGGGGGTGTTGGCCGTGCCGCACTGCGCCACGTACACGATGGCCCGCCCGTCGCGCAGGCCGATGCCGCAGCGCAGCCCGGGGTCGAGTCCGCCGGCCCGGTCGCCGCCGAGCGGCAGCAGGTCGGTGAAGTACGCGTCCAGGTAGGCGTCGGCGCGCGGGCGCTCCGGTGCCCGGGCGGCCCGGACCGCGTCCCAGCCGGTGCCGGGCAGCGGGGCGCGGGTCAGGGGCGTGGGTGGTGGCGGGGTGCCGGGGTAGGGGCGGGAGAGCGCGGTGACGTAGCGGGTGAGGGTGGTGCGCAGCGCGTCCGGCGGGACGACGGCGTCGATCTGACCGGTCGCCAGGTGGCTCTCGGCGGTGTACGCGGCCGGGTCGGCGCCGGGCGGGCGGACCCGGGAGCCGGCGAACCCGATCTGGGCGCCGGGGAGGGCGAGGGCGATGTCGGCGGCGCCGCCGAGCACCGCCCAGCCGCCGCCGGTGGTCGGGTCCTGGAGCACGGCGAGCTGGGCGAGTCCGGCCTCGCGCAGGGCGGCCGCGCGGCGGGCGACCCGCTGGAGCTGGCTGAGCGCGCGCATGCCCTCCTGCATCCGGCTGCCGCCGGTGGCGATCAGGGAGACGAGCGGCAGCCGCCGGTCGAGGGCCGCCGCGTACGCCGCCTCGATGCGGTCGCCGGTGCGTTCGCCGAGCGAGCCGCCGAGGTAGCCGAAGACGAACGAGAGCAGGACGACGGGGACGCCGCCGAGGGTGGCGGTGCCCGCCAGCACGGACTCGTCCTCGCCGGTGCGCAGCGCGGCGCGGTCCCGGGCGGCGTCGTAGCCGGGCCAGCCGAGGGGCCCGTCCGGCGGCTGCGCGCGGCGCTCCACCGCGAGTCCGGTGAAGCTGCCGGGGTCGGTGAGTCGCCGGACGAGGTCACGCATGCGGTGCTCGCTTTCACTTCGGGCGCGGTCGGCACCCAGCGTCGCACGGCGGGCCCTCCCCGTCAGGGGGCGGCGAGTTCGTGCAGCGCGGCCACCACGCCGTGGCTGGCGTGGGTGAGCGCGGCGGGTTCGGTGGGCCCGCCGGTGTAGCCGATGACCGGCATGCCGGCGGCGAGGGCGGCGTCCACGCCGGCCGGGCTGTCCTCGACGACCAGGCAGCGGGCGGGGTCGGCGCCCAGGGTGCGGGCAGCGTGCAGGAACAGGTCGGGGGCGGGCTTGCCGTGGGCCACGTCGTCCGCGCTGAAGATCCGGCCCGCGAAGCGGGGCCACAGCCCGGCGTGGGTGAGGGAGTGCCGGATCCGGGCGTGGCTGCCGCTGGAGGCGACGCAGTACGGCAGGCCGCGGGCGTCGAGGGCGTCGAGCAGGCCGGTGACGCCGGGCATGGTGTGCGGGGCGGCGGCGAACGCCTCGCTGACCCGTTCCCGGTAGGTCCGCAGCCACGCGGGGCCGACGGGCACGGTGGCGTGGGCGCGGACCTGCTCGTACAGGTATGCCTCGGGGCGGCCCAGGAAGCGGGCGCGCACCTCGTCGGGGGTGAGCGGCCAGCCGGCCTCGCCGGCCAGCGCGGCGACGACGGCGGGGCCGATGGTCTCGGTGTCGACCAGGACCCCGTCGCAGTCGAAGATCACCAGGTCGGTGCTGGCGTCGATCACCGGGCGGCCGCCTTCAGGGAGTCGAGGGCGGCGGTGGTGACGGCGTCGACGGTCATGCCCTTGGCTTCGAGCGCGTCCGCGGCGGAGGCGGAGGGGCCGAAGTCGTCGATGGTGACGGTGGTGCCGGCCTCGCCCAGCAGGTCGTGCCAGCCGAACGGGGAGGCGGCCTCGACGACCACGCGGGCGCGGACGGCCGGGGGCAGCACGCTGTCGCGGTAGGCGCGGTCCTGGGCGAGGAACCATTCCTTGCTGGGCACCGAGACGACCCGGGCCGAGACGCCCTGCCCGGCGAGGTTTTCGCGGGCGGCGAGGGCGAGGGCGACCTCGCTGCCGCTGGCCAGCAGCAGGACGTCGGTGCCGTCGGCGACGGTGTAGGCGCCGCGTGCGACCCCTTCGCGGACGGTCGCGGGCGCGGTCGGCAGGACGGGCAGGCCCTGGCGGGCCAGCACCAGGCCGACCGGCCCGGGGTGGGCGAGGGCGGCGGCCCAGGCGGCGGCGGTCTCGGTGGCGTCGGCGGGGCGGACCACGGTGAGGCCGGGCATGGCGCGCAGGGCGGCCAGGTGCTCGATCGGCTGGTGGGTGGGGCCGTCGGCGCCGAGGGCGACGGAGTCGTGCGACCAGATGTGGATCACTGGCAGCCGCATGAGGGCGGCCAGCCGCAGCGAGGGGCGCTGGTAGTCGCTGAAGACGAGGAAGGTGCCGGCGAACGGGGTGTCGTAGCCGATGAGGGCGATGCCGTTGAGGGCGGCGGCCATGGCGTGTTCGCGCACGCCCCAGTGGGTGTTGCGGCCGGAAGGCGCCTCGGGGAGGAAGGAGCCGCCGTCCTTGATGGTGGTGCGGTTGGAGTCGCCGAGGTCGGCGGAGCCGCCCCACAGCCGGGGGAGGGCGGCGGACAGGGCCTGGATGACGGTGCCGGAGGCGTCGCGGGGGGCGACGGTGTCGCCCGGGGTGAAGCCGGGCAGCGCGTCGGCGATGTCGGCGGGGGCGGGGGCGGTGATGGCGTGGGCGCGGGCGGCGGCGCGCCCGGGGTGGGCGGTGGCCCAGGCGGTGAGGGCCTCGTCCCAGGCGCGGCGCAGTTCGGCGCCCCGGGCGAGGGCGCCGCGGGTGTGGGCGAGGACGGCCTCCGGCACGGTGAAGGGTTCGGGGGCGAGGCCCAGGCGCTCCTTGGTGGCGGCCACTTCGGCGGCGCCGAGCGGGGCGCCGTGCGCGGCGGGGGTGTTGACGGCGTGCGGGGCGGGCCAGGCGATCTGGGACTTCAGGACGATCAGGGCGGGGGCGCCGCGTTCGGCGCGGGCTTCGGTGAGGGCGGCGTCCAGGGCGGCGGTGTCGATGTCGCCGTCCGGGCCGAGGCCCACGTGCCGCACGCTCCAGCCCTGGGCGGCGAACCGGGCGCCGGTGTCCTCGTGGGTGGCGAGGTCGGTGCCGCCCTCGATCTGGATGCTGTTGTCGTCCCAGATGACGACGAGGTTGTCGAGCCGGTGGCGGCCGGCGAGGGCCCCGGCCTCGTAGGAGATGCCTTCCTGGAGGTCGCCGTCGGAGGCGAGGACCCAGACGGTGCGGTCGGGGAGGCCGCTCGCGTCGGCGCCGGCCAGCCGGTGGGCGTCGCGCTTGAGGGCCATGGCCATGCCGACGGCGGTGGCGACGCCCTGGCCGAGCGGTCCTGTGGTGGTCTCGACCCCGGCGGTGTGGCCCACTTCGGGGTGGCCCGGGGTGCGGGAGTCCAACTGCCGGAAGCGCCGCAGGTCTTCCAGCTCCAGGCCGTAGCCGGTCAGGTACAGCTGGGTGTACTGGAGGATGCTGGCGTGGCCGCAGGAGAGGATGAACCGGTCCCGGCCCTCCCAGTCGGGGTGCGCCGGGTCGTGCCGCAGATGCCGCTGGTAGAGCAGGTGGGCGACGGGGGCGAGGGCCATCGCCGTACCGGGGTGACCGGAGCCGGCCGCTTCGACGGCGTCCATGGCCAGGGCGCGGGCGACGGCGATCGCCTGGCGGTCGATGGGGCCGGGTATCGATCCGGTTCCGGGCACGACGGGCTCCTCTGTGAGCTACGAGATCATGTCGTCATGATGACTTGAAACAACGTAACTCATGGGGCTTCGCAGTCGCTAGAGGGTGTTTTGTCCCTTTTGTGGTGAGTAAGTTGCCGGGGATCTGTCCCATTCCGGAAGCTTCGCCGCCGCAGTACGGTTACAGGGAATTGACCTATTGACGTCCTCTGGGTTTCTAGTCATCATGACGTCTCGACGACACGTTCTCAGTGAGGAGGCGGCGGTGGCGGAGCACAAGTACGCCCAGGTGCGCGACCATCTGCTGCGACGGGTCAGCGGTCTGCCGGTCGGCGGACAACTGCCCGCCGAGGCAGCGCTCTGCGACGAGTACGCCGTGAGCCGCATCACACTGCGCCGCGCCGTCGACGAGCTGGTGAACGACGGGTATCTGATCCGTCAGCACGGCCGGGGCACCTTCGTCTCCCGGCCCCGCTACGCCCTCAAGCACCGCGAGCGGTTCGTCAGCGAGGTCACCGGCTTCTTCACGCAGATGACCCGGCAGGGCCACACCGTCACCTCCGAGGTGCTGGCCCAGAAGCGGACGCGGGCCGGCGCCCGGCTCGCGGAGGCACTGGACATCTCCCCGGCCGCCCAGGTCATCCGGCTGGAGCGGCTGCGGCGGGTGAACGGGGCCGTCCACCACCTCGCCGAGTCCTTCGTCGCGGAGGAGCGGTTCCCCGATGTCCTGGCGGCGGACTTCACCGCCACCTCCCTGTTCGCCCATCTGCGCGCGCACCACGACGTGGTGCTCACGCGCAACGAGATCGTCGTCGGCCTGCACACCTGCGACGGCCGCGAGGCCGCCGTGCTCGGGGTGCCGGAGGGGTCACCGCTGCTGCTGGCGACCTCCACGGTCTTCGACCTGGAGCGGCGCCCGGTGGTCCATGGATCGTCCAAGTTCCTGCCGGAGAGCGCCGAACTGTCCTTCGACATCATCGCCGACGCCGAATAGCGCGACACGCACGAGAGATCACGGAGCGAGTGCCATGCTCAGCGAACTGCTGACCGAGGAGAAGATACGTTTCTCCGCCGACCGCATCGGCTGGCGGGAGGCGGTGACCCGGGTCGCCGAGCCGCTGCTGGCGGCCGGTGACATCACCGACGCGTACGTGGACGCCATGATCGCCTCGATCGAGGCCGGCGGCACGTACATCGACCTCGGCTTCGGCATCGCGCTGGCCCACACCCGCCCCGAGAAGGGCGCGGTGCGCACCTCCCTGTCGATGCTGCGCCTGGAGGAGCCCGCCCCGCTGCTCGACCAGCCCGAACACGCCGTGGACCTCTACTTCTGCTTCGCGGCGGTCGACGCCACCGCGCACACCCGGGCCATGGCGTCACTGGCCCGCATCCTGTCGGACACCGGGACCCGGGAGGCGCTGCGCGCCGCCCGCACGGCGGCCGATGTCACCCAGCTCATCACCGCATTCGAGGAGAAGAAATGAAGTTTCTGGCGATGTGCAGCTCGGGCCTCGGCTCCAGCTTCATGGTCCACATGAACATCGAAGAAGTCCTGGGCGAACTCGGCGTCAGTGGAGTCGAGGTCGACCACACCGACATCGGCTCGGCAGGACCCGGGAGCGCGGATGTCTTCTTCGTGGCCAAGGACCTGGCGGACACCGCCGCCGGCCTCGGTGACGTGGTGGTGCTGGAGAGCATCATCGACAAGGAGGAACTGCGCGAAGCGGTCAAGTCGGCCGCGGTCCGCAAGGGTCTGCTGTAACCCGGAGCCGGACCCCCGGCTCCACCCGTCCCCCCGCTCACTCCCCAAGCCTCAGCAAGGAACGTCTGTCCACTGCCGACGTCACCTGCATCGCGACCTGAGCCCGTAGTCGTGCCGTGGAAAGGCGTTGACCGTGAACAGTTTTCTCAACACCCTCGTGGACATATTCCGCGAACCGTCCGTGATCATCGGCCTGATCGCCCTGCTCGGTCTGGTCCTCCAGCGCAAGTCGGTCTCCGACACCCTCAAGGGAACGATCAAGGCCTTCGTCGGGTTCCTGGTGCTGGCCGCGGGTGCGGGTGTCGTCTCCGGCGCCCTCACCCCGTTCGGTGACATGTTCCAGCACGCCTTCGACGTGCAGGGCGTGGTGCCCAACAACGAGGCCATCGTCGGCACGGTGCTGACCGACTTCGGCACCCAGGCCGCGCTCATCTTCTTCTTCGGCATGGTGGTGAACGTGCTGCTGGCGCGCTTCACCCGGCTGAAGTACATCTACATGTCCGGTCACGTGGCCCTCTACCTGGCCGCCATGACCGCCGTCATCCTGATGGCCAACGGCTTCGAGTCGTGGGAGGCCGTGCTGTGGGGCTCCCTCGCGCAGGGCATCGTCACCACCGTCTCGCCCGCCCTGGTGCAGCCGTTCATGCGCAAGGCCACCAAGCAGGAGAACGTGGCGCTCGGCCACACCGGCAACTTCGGCATCGCCACCTCCGGCTGGGTCGCCAAGCTGACCAAGGGCGACGCCCGCAAGTCCACCGAGGACCTGAAGATCCCCTCCGGCCTCGGCTTCCTGCGCGACACCACCGTCGTCATCGCGCTCTCGATGGGCGTCATCTACCTGCTGGTCACCCTGATCGCCGGCCCCGGCTACGTGGAGAGCGAGCTGAGCGGCGGGCAGTGGTTCCTGATCTGGGCGATCATGCAGGCCGGTATGTTCGCCGCCGGTGTGACGATCATCCTCGCCGGTGTGCGGGTGGTGCTGGCCGAGATCATCCCCGCCTTCAAGGGCATCTCGCAGAAGCTGGTGCCGGACGCCAAGCCCGCCCTGGACGTGCCGATCGTCTTCACCTTCGCGCCGAACGCCGTGCTGATCGGCTTCCTGGCCAGCTTCGCGGCCGGTCTGATCGGCATGGGTGTCCTGGCGGCCGTCGGTGGCACGATCATCATCCCGGGCATCGTGGCGCACTTCATGACCGGTGGTGCCTCCGGCGTCATCGGCAACGCGGTCGGCGGCCGGCGCGGTGCCGTCCTCGGCTCCGTCGCCAACGGTCTGCTGATTACCTTCCTGCCGCTGCTCATCCTGCCCCGGCTGGGCGATGTCGGCCTGGCGAACTCGACCTTCTCCGACGCCGACTTCGGCGTCGCCGGGTTCCTGGTCGGCAACGCGGCCAACTGGGGTCACGCGGCGGTGATCGTGCTGGTGCTCGGCTCGCTGATCGGCGTGCTGGCCGGCAGCGCCCTCATCACCCGGCGCGAGCGGAACAACCCGCCCAAGGACGAGGCGACCCCGGAACCGGAGAAGCAGCCCGCCTCCTGATCCGGCCGGCCCTCGGAGCAACGGCCCGGGCCCGTACGGTGCGTACCGTACGGGCCCGGGCCGTCGCGCTGCCGCGGGCGGGTCAGCCGTTGCCGGCGACCGCGTCGGAGAGCAGCGGGACCACCAGATCCAGGGCGTAGGGCAGCGAGAGCACCGTGTTGGTGGCGAACGCCAGGGAGATGTCCCGGTCCTCCAGGACCAGCCCGCGGCCGTCCTGCACCGAGGGGATCGCCCGGTAGAGCGGGTCCTCGCTGATCTCGCTCGCGGCCACGCCGATCGGGGTGACGACGGTGACATCGGCGTCCAGCAGGTCGAGGCGTTCCTTGGAGACCGGGATCGAGAAGTCCGCACCGGCCAGCTCGTTGACGGCGGGGCTGTTGGTGAAGCCCAGCGCCTCCACGAAGTCCACCCGGCCGCTGCCCTGGACGTAGGCGCCGTAGCCGCCGGAGGTGTACGCGGAGACCACGATGGTCCTGCCCGCGAACTCGGGGTGGTCGGCGGCGGCCTGCGCGAACGCCTCCTCGGTGTCGGCGATCAGCTGCTCACCGGCCTCGGAACGGCCCAGGGCGGCGGCGATCATGGTGACCTGCTCGCGCCAGGAGATCTTGTACTGCTGGCCACCGTCGGGGACCCCGACGGTGGGGGCGATCCGCTCCAGCATGTCGTACCGCTCCTGGGTACCGCTGGAGTTGAGGTCCAGGATCAGGTCCGGGTCGAGTTCGGCGATGCGTTCCAGCTCGGGTTCCAGGGTGCCGATCAGCTCGGGGGAGGTGTCGTACAGGCCCTCGGCCCAGGGGCCGACGCCGTCGCCGCCGAAGGCCAGCCAGTCGCTGGCGCCGACCGGCTGCACTCCGAGGGCGAGGGCGGTCTCGGCGTCGCCCCAGCCGAGGGCGACGACCCGCTGCGGCTCCTCCTCGATGGTGATGTCGCCGAAGGCGGTGGGGACGGTGACCGGGAAGGCGCCGTCGGCCGCGGTCTCCTGCTGTCCGGCGGCGGGGGCCGCGGTGTCGTCGGCGGAGCCGCACGCGGCGAGGGGGAGGACGAGGGCGGCGACGGCGAGCAGGGCCGGCCGCACACGGGGCAGATATCTCATGCAGCTTAGGTTAGCCTGCCCTTACTTCGCCGAGTGGTGCCGCCCCATCGGTACGATCAGCGGCGTCCCGGAGACCGGGTCGTCGACCAGCGTGCAGCGCAGCCCGAACACGTCCGACACCACTGTCTCGGTCACCACCCCGGCCGGCGGCCCCTCGGCCACGATCCGCCCGTCCCGCATCGCCACCAGGTGATCGGCGTACCGGCAGGCCAGGTTCAGATCGTGCAGGACCACCACCACGGTGGTGCTGGCCGAGCGGTTGAGGTCGGTCAGCAGATCCAGCACCTCCACCTGGTGGGTGATGTCCAGATAGGTGGTCGGCTCGTCCAGCAGCAGCAACTCGGTCCCCTGGGCGAGGGCCATCGCGATCCACACCCGCTGCCGCTGCCCGCCGGACAGCTCGTCCACCGCGCGGTCCGCCAGCTCCGCCACATCGGTGGCCTCCAGCGCCTCGGCGACCGCCCGCTCGTCCTCCGCGCTCCAGCGCCGGAACCACCCCTGGTGCGGATAGCGGCCCCGGCCCACCAGATCGGTGACCGTGATGCCGTCGGGGGCCACCGGCGTCTGCGGCAGGATGCCGAGCGTGGTGGCCACCTCCCGGGTGGGACGGGAGTGGATGCTGGCGCCGTCCAGCAGCACCGCGCCGGAGGCCGGGGTCAGCAGCCGGGCCAGGCCGCGCAGCAGGGTGGACTTCCCGCAGGCGTTCGGCCCCACGATCATGGTGATCTTCCCCGGCGGGATCTCCAGGGACAGCCCCTTGACCACCTCGTGGCGGTCGTAGGTGAGCCGCAGTTCATCGGCGCGCAGAGTGTGCTGAACGGTCATGGGCGGAAGTTCTCTCTCGGACGGGCCCGGTGGGGGCGTGGGTCAGCCGCCGCGGCCGACGCGGTTGGCGGTGGCCAGCAGCCACAGCAGATACGGGGCGCCGACCACGCTGGTGACCACGCCCACCGGGATCTGGTGCGGGCCGAGCAGATGCTGGCCGATGTAGTCGGAGAGCAGCACCACCACGGCCCCGGTGAGGGCGGCCGGCAGCAGGGCGGCGTCCTGGCGGCGCAGCAGACCGCGGGCGATGGGGGCGGAGACGAAGGCGACGAAGCCGACCGGGCCGGCGGCGGCGGTGGCCACACCGGCCAGGGCCACCGCGCACAGCAGCAGCGCCACGCGGGACGGTTCGGTGCGCGCGCCCAGGCCCCGGGCGGTGTCGTCCCCGAGCTGGAGGACGGGCAGCGCGCGGGCGGCGAGCGCGGTCAGCGGGAGCAGCAGGGCCAGTGCCAGCAGCAGCGGCCTCGCCTGGTCCCAGGAGCGGCCGTTGAGGGAGCCGGCCAGCCAGACGAAGGCCTGCTGGGCGACCATCGTCTCCGAACGCGTCATCACATAGGAGACGGTGCTGGTGAGGGCGGAGGCCACCCCGACGCCGATCAGCACCAGCCGGTAGCCGGTGACGCCGCGCCGCCAGGCGAGCGCGTAGATCAGCACGGCGGCGGTGAGCCCACCGGCGAGCGCGGTCAGGGAGACGGCGGGGCCGCTCAGGCCCAGCAGCACGATGGAGATCACGGCCGCGGCGCTGGCCCCGGCGCTGATGCCGATCACATCGGGGCTGGCCAGCGGATTGCGCAGCAGCGACTGGAAGACGGCCCCGGCCAGGCCGAAGGCGACGCCCACCCCGACGGCGGTGACGGCGCGCGGCAGCCGCAGCTCCAGGACGATGAACGCATCGCCCCGGCTGCCGCCCCCGGTGAGGGTGGCCAGCAGGTCGGGCAGCGCGATCGTCTTGTCCCCGGTGGCCAGCGAGAGCAGGAACGCGGCGAGGGCGGCGGCCAGCAGGGCGGCGCAGACGGCGACGGTGCGCCGCTGCCGTGCCCGGCGGGCGCGGCGTACGGAGCCGGTCACCTGGCTGTCCGTGTGCACCGTCACAGCGCGCCCGTCCTTCTGCGCCGCACCAGGGCGATGAACGGGGGCACGCCGATGACCGCCGTGACGATGCCGACCTGGAGTTCGCCGGGGCGGGCGATGAGCCGGCCGACCACGTCGGCGGTCAGCAGCAGGGTGGGGGCCAGCAGCGCCGAGTAGGGCAGGATCCAGCGGTAGTCGGGTCCGGTGACGGCGCGGGCGATGTGCGGGATGACCAGGCCGACGAAGGCGATCGGCCCGGCGATGGCGGTGGCCGTGCCGCACAGCAGCACCACGGCGCAGGCCGCGAGGGCGCGCACCGCGCCGACCCGCTGGCCCAGTGCTCTGGCGGTGTCGTCGCCCAGGCTGAGGGTGTTGAGCCAGCGGCCGCTGAGCAGGGCGCAGGCGGCTCCGGCGGCGATGAACGGCGCGGCCTGGACGAGCAGTCCGTCCTCGGTCCTGGTGAGCGCGCCGACCTGCCAGAAGCGGTACTGCTCGAAGGCGTTGTCGCTGGTGAGGATGATGGCGCTGGTGACCGAGCCGAGGGCGGCGGTGGTGGCGGCCCCGGCCAGGGCCAGTTTGATGGGGGTGGCGCCCTCGCGGCCCAGGGAGCTGACCCCGTAGACGAGGGCGAAGGCGCACAGCGCCCCGGCGAACCCGAACCAGACATAGCCGCTGAGGGTGTCGAGGCCCAGGGAGTTGATGGCGACGACGACGAACAGGGCGGCGCCGGCGTTGACGCCGAGGATGCCGGGGTCGGCCAGCGGATTGCGGGCCACGGCCTGCATCACGGCGCCGGCCAGGCCGAGCGCGACCCCGGTCAGCAGACCGATGACGGTGCGCGGGACGCGCACCTCACGGATGATCAGCTGCTGGGTGTCGCCCGGGTCGTAGGCGGTGAGCACCTGCCACACCGTGGACAGCGGGATGTGCGCGGTGCCCAGGGCGAGGGAGGCGGCCACCGCGAGCACGAGGGCGGCGGTGGCCGGGAGGAGTCCGGCGGCGAGCAGCGGGCGGCTGCGGGGTGACGGCGTGGCCGTCTCGGTGCGTATGCCCATGGGTGTGTTGCGTCTGCCTGTGCGCCGGACCATCGGAGTTAGGGAAGGCTACCCTAACATGCACCTCAGTAGGTGACCTTCAGCTCCGAGGTGTCCTCGTCCCAGGACTCCGGGTCCCACAGACCGGAGCGGCGCAGCGCGTTCGAGCAGTGCAGGAACACCTCGTCCGTCCGCACGATCAGCGCCAGCGCCGGGCGCCGGCCCTTCAGCGCCATCCGGTCGAAGAACTCCCCGTCCCGCACCAGGGTGGCCCGGCCGTTGATCCGCAGCGTCTCGTTCACCCCGGGGATCATGAAGATCAGCCCGACCTGCGGGTTGCTCAGCACATTGCGCCAGCTGTCCACCCGCCGGTTGCCCAGCCGGTCGGGTATCGCGATCGTGGTGTCGTCCAGCACCAGCGCGAACCCGGCCGGGTCACCGCGCGGCGAGACATCGCAGCTGCCGTCCGCGGCCGAGGTGGACAGGACGCAGAACGGGGACTTGGCGAGCCACTTCCGCTCGAACTCCCCCAGCTCCTTCTTGACCTTGTCGATCACGACGGGGTGCGGGGTGCCCACGATCTCGGGCAGTTCACCGGCGGAGGTGACAGCGTGCTCGTACATCATCCGGCCGATGCTCTCACCCGGGCCGGGCCCGGGGTGCGGCCGGGTCGGGTCAGCGCTCCCGACGGCCGTACCGCTGCTCGAACTTCTGCACCTGGCCCTCGGAGTCCAGCACCCGGGCCTTGCCGGTGTAGAACGGGTGGCTCTCCGAGGAGATCTCCACATCGATCACCGGATAGGTCTCCCCGTCGTCCCACTCGATGGTGCGCTCACTGGTCGCCGTGGACCGGGTCAGAAAGGCGTAGCCGGCGGAGCGGTCCCGGAAGACCACCGGCCGGTACGGGGGGTGGATGTCCGATTGCACGGTTCCTCCCGGGGTGGGGCGGCTGCCTCCTCTCATGCTCGGGGCACCCGGGCGCCCCCGCAACCCGGACCCGGACCGGCTCAGGCGGCGTCGGCGGCGCCCCGCTCCCCGCCGGACGGTGCGGCCGACCGCTCGTACTCGGCACGGGCCGTCTCCAGCAGCCGCCGCCAGGAGGTGACCGTCGGCCGCCGGCGCAGCAGGGCCCGCCGCTCCCGCTCGGTCATCCCGCCCCAGACACCGAACTCGATCCGGTGGTCCAGGCCGTAGGCCAGACACTCGGTCTTCACCGGGCAGCCGGTGCACAGCGCCTTGGCGCGATTCTGCTCAGCTCCCTGTACGAACAGTTCGTCCGGATCGGTCTTGCGACAGATCCCGTGCTTGGTCCAGTCGGTTTCCCAACTCATGCCGCTGCCGTCCTCCCACGGTCACACGACCATTCTCAGCTGAGGACGTTACGGAATGCGACGGCGTGGCAACACCCCCAGTCGGTCCCATCTGGCATGGCCCGATGGGACTATGCCGCAGGCCAAGTCACCCCCAGGAGTGACAGCAGTGGTGTGTGGGACGGAGTGCACCACACGGAGATAGGGTGACGGGTGCCCCGCACCCCCGAGGGAATTCCGTGTCCGCCTCCGCACCACCGCCGTTCGGCTCGCTGCGCTGCCCGCTGTGCCGGCAGCCGCTCGGCCACCAGGCCACCTCACTGCGCTGCCCCGCGGGGCACACCTTCGACATCGCCCGGCAGGGCTACGCCGGCCTGCTGACCGGCAGCCGCGCCCCGGCCGGAGCCGACACCGCGGCCATGGTCGCCGCCCGCGAGGCCTTTCTGTCCGCCGGCCACTACGCGCCCCTGGCCCAGGCCCTCGCCGAGGAAGCCGCCGGGGCACAGGTCCCCCCGGAAGGCACCGTTCTGGACGCCGGTACCGGCACCGGCTACTACCTGGCCGCCGTCCTCGACGCCCTGCCCACAGCGCAAGGAATCGGCCTGGATCTGTCCAAATACGCGCTGCGCCGCGCCGCCCGCGCCCACCCCAGGATCGCCGCCGCCGTCTGGGACGTCTGGCGCCCGCTGCCCCTGCCCGACGGCGGGGCCGATCTGCTGATCAACGTCTTCGCCCCGCGCAACGGCCCCGAGTTCCACCGGGTGCTGCGCCCCGGCGGCACCCTCCTGGTGATCACCCCCACCGCCCGCCATCTGTCCGGACTGCCCCGGAGGCGCCTGGGACTGCTGGCCATCGACCCCGACAAGGACCGCCGGCTGCGCCGCACCCTCGAAGGCCACTTCGCCCCGGACGGCAGCCGGCCGCTGGAGTACACCGCCCACCTCCCGGCCGCCGATGTGGCCCACCTGGTCGGCATGGGCCCCTCCGCCCACCACCTGGACACCGACGCCACCCGCACCTGGCTCGCCGAGCGGCCGGGCTCGGTGCCGGTGACGATCTCGGTCACCCTCTCCCGGTACCACCCGCGCGAGGGAATGACCGGGCCCCGCTGACGGTTGTCCCTCCCGACCGCACCAGCGCAACAGGGAGGACACCGCCGTGTCGGACGCCATCAGGGGACGCAGCATCGGGAGCGCGCCCGTACCGCTGTCGGTGCTCGACCTGGCCACCGTGGGCAGCGGCCGCACGGCGACCCAGGCGCTGGGCACCTCGGTGGAACTGGCGCGGCTCGCCGAACGCGTGGGCTACCACCGGTTCTGGGTGGCCGAGCACCACTCGATGCCCGGAGTCGCCAGCTCCGCCCCCGCGGTGATCCTCGCCCACCTCGCCGCCCACACCGAGCGGATCCGGCTCGGCTCCGGCGGCGTCATGCTCCCCAACCACGCGCCGCTGGTGATCGCCGAGCAGTTCGGCACGCTGGAGGCCATGGCCCCCGGCCGGATCGACCTGGGGCTCGGCCGCGCCCCCGGCACCGACCAGGCGACGGCCGCCGCCCTGCGCCGGGGCCGCACCGACGGCGCCGACCAGTTCCCCGAGCAACTGGCCGAACTGGTCCGCTTCCTCGACGACGACTTCCCCCCGGAACACCCCTACTCCCGGATCCACGCCGTGCCGGGACCCGTCCAGGGCCGGGTGCCGGGCGGCGTGCAGTCCGACCACCGGCCCCCCGTCTGGCTGCTGGGCTCCTCCGGGTTCAGCGCCCAGCTCGCCGGCCGCCTCGGGCTGCCCTTCGCGTTCGCCCACCACTTCTCCTCGGCGCACACGCTGCCCGCTCTGCAGTTGTACCGGCAGTCCTTCCGCCCCTCCGAGACGCTGTCGGAGCCCTACGCGATCGTCACCGCCAACGCCCTGGCCGCCGAGGACCCGCGCGACGCCTACCGCCAGGCGCTGGCCGGTGGCCTGTCCATGGTGCGGCTGCGCACCGGCCGGCCCGGGCTGGTCCCGACCCCGGAGGAGGCCGAGGCGTATCCGTTCAGCGCGCCCGAGCGCGCCGTGGTGGAGGAGTATCTGAGCAATGTCATCCACGGAGCACCCGAGACGGTCCGCGACGGGCTCGACGAACTGGCCAAGCTGACCGGTGCCGACGAACTCATGCTCTCCGCCATGGGACAGGGCCACGAGGCCCGGCTGCGCAGCTACGAGCTGATCGCCGGCGCCTACGCTCAATGAGCCGTGTCGGTGTGCCAGAGCAACTCCCCCTCCGCCGAACGGATCTCCACATCACCGGTGGTGCGCACCACCAGCGTGGCCCCCGGGTGCCCGGCGGTGGGGGTGGCCCACAGCGGCTCCCCCTCCGCCGACAGCACCGCCAGCTCCCCGCCGGGCCGCAACTGGGCCAGCACCGCCCCGCTGTCGGTGCCGGAGCGCCAGCGTTCGCTCTCGTGCTCGTCGTGCACCGTCAGGTCCCCGCTCTCCTGGAAGCGCAGCCGGGCCTTGCCCGAGCTGATCACCTCGCCGCGCCGCAGGGTGAGCGGGGCTGAGAAGACCTGATCCTCCAGCGGGCCGCCGCCCACCGGGATCACCCCCTGGGACAGCCACTTCAGCGCGGAGAGCGAGGGCACGAAGGTGTACAGCGCGCCCTCGGTGCGCACGAACTTCTGGAACTCGACGGGGTGGAACTCCTTCTCCCCGGCAGGGAAGGACGCCGGGCCCGCGCCCCCGATCACCGGGTCCCGCCCGACCGGGCTGCTCCGTACCGGAAAGTCGCCCGCCTCCACCCAGGTGCGCTGGATGAACTCGAACTGGGCGATGAGATCCGACTGATAGCTGATGAAGAGCAGCCCCCGCGCGGTGTCCACGGCCGCCGGATCGTAGGGCGGGCCGAACGGGATGCCGCGGCGCAGCACCCGCCGCCCGTCCAGGATGCCCTCCTGCGCCAGGGCCGCCTCGTCGTCCTCGGTCGCCTTGAGCCCGTCCCGGGGGTTGGTCTTGCGCAGATGCGAGAAGAGCGGTGTGACGCGGCCGTCCAGGTCGTCGGCGAAGGTGATGTCGTTGCTCACCTCCGCGCAGGGCGGCAGCGGCGCGTCCCGGTCGGGCGAGTGGGCCAGCGGGGTGCCCGAGGGCCAGCGGCCCATCAGCCGGGCCGCGTACCAGGGCCCGGTGGCGTCCGGCGGGACGACGCCCGCTTCGCGCAGCACCCGGACGTGCTCCTCGGCCTGGGCCCACCAGCCCGGCACGTCCTGGGCGAGACGCCGCACCACCTGGAAGGTGCCGTCCCGCATCCAGCCGGGCAGCCAGGTCACCACCCGGTGGTCGGGCTCGTGGCCGATCACGAACTCACCGGCGGCGATCAGCCGGGTGCCCGGCTTGCCCTTCACATGGACCGGATCCCCCGGGTCGGGCGGATCGAAGCCGTGCACCCCCGGCTGGCTGACGCCGTCCCGGAAGCCGAAGTGCTCCTGTCCGCGCCGGTGGCCGGGCAGGGTGGCCCCGCGCTGCTCGAAGACCAGGAACACCCGGTGCCGTTCGCACTCGGCCCGTTCCTCCTCGACCGCGCCGCGCAGATCGCCGGGCCGGTCGGCGGCGATGGTCAGCACGGCGTGCACCGGCTCCTGGTGCCCGGCGCCGAACAGCCAGTGCGCCGGGTCGGATTCACCGGTGTCGCCCAGCAGGTCCTTGCGCCGCGCGCACCCCTGGGCCAGCGCCTCCTGGGTGCTGCCGGCCGGCACGTCGGTGAGCGGATCGCCGCCGATCAGCTCGGCGAGCCCGGGGTAGGTGAAGGACACCCCCCGCCACACCGCCGCCGCGTCCACCGGGTCGGCCCCGTCGGCCGTCCGCCTGGCCCGGCTGAAGGCGGAGTTGAACGCGGCGACGTCCGCCGTGGTGGCGATCCGGTGCCGCAGCCGCCCGAGCCACGCCCGCGCCCGGCGCCGGTCGCCGAAGCGCAGCAACAGCAGCCGGACGTGATCCTTCTTGAACCCGGCCAGGATGTCGCCCTGGATCTCGGTGCTCTCTCGCAGTGGCAGTTCTTGACCCATGGCACGCCCCCCGTGCGGGTTGGCCAGTCACCACCCCTGGTAACTGACTGTCGATGTTCGCACGCACCACGTTACAGAAAGTAAAGGCTCGATGGGGGTGTCTCCCCCCGAATCACCCCAAAGAGTGGCCCCCTATGTCCGGTTGACCGCCGCGTACTCCTCCGCCAGCTCCGCGTCCACCCGGTCCCCGCCCTGCGTCCGCCAGGTGCGCACCGCCTCGTCCCAGCGCTTCATCGAGCTGTGCCCCTGCACCACCGAGATCACCGCGTCCTCGAAGAGCTTGCGCATCCTGGTGTACGGCCGCAGCGCGTCCCGCACCACCAGGCCGCTGGTCAGCGGCGGGATCCCGGTCTCCACGTCCGCCCTCTGGAAGGCGTGCACCCGGCGCACCGCGTCCGGGTTGCCCGGGTAGAAGTGCACCGGCGGCGGCGCGGTGATGTACCGCACCGGCACCGTGCTCGGGTTCTCCGTCTTCGCCAGCTCCGTCAGCTCCAGATCCCCGTCCACCCGCTCGAAGTGCACGCCCTCCACCCCGTAGTACGTCCGCTCGTACTCGGTGGTCCCGAACGGCGCGGCCAGATAGTCCAGCACCCGCAGCAGCAGCCGGACGCGCTCCGGCGGCCCCGGCTTCAGCAGCGTGTAGCCGTACGTCCCGCCGCTGAAGTGCGAGGTCAGGCCCGCCCCCAGCCCGGTCGGCGGGCGCAGCAGATCCACCGTGAACGCGTCGCCCACCGCGATGTTGGCCGCCTGGTAGCCCGGCAGGTTGTCCAGCTGGGCGCGGACCGTCCCGTTGAAGAACAGCGACTTCATCGTCTCGGTCGGCATGGTCGCCGTCCCCGGGTAGTACACCTTCTCCGTCTGGTGCAGCCGCCGCGCGAACTCGACCGCCGCCCGGTACTCCTCGGTCAGCTCCGCCTTGACGAACTCCCCGTCCCGCAGCCCGTACAGATTCGGCGCCCCGTGCCACGACGCCAGCAGCGGCACCCCGAACAGCCAGCCGCCCGAGGACACCCCGAAGCCGTACTTCCTGCCGCCGGTGGCCCGCTTGAGGGTGTCGACGAACTCCTCCGCCGTCCAGTCGTTGTAGGTGCCCCCGGCCAGCTCGACCAGTTCCTCCCGGTGCGAGAGGATCGCCGAGCCGGTGCGCGGGCGGGTGATCGGCACCCCCATGATCCGGCCGCCCATCAGCCCCATGTCGCGCCAGGCGTAGGTCGGCAGATTCGCCAGATTCGGGTAGGCGCGCACCGCGGGACCGGCCAGGTACGCGCTCAGATCGGCGGCCACGTTCGCCGCGTAGTCGGCGACCCGGGGGATCCAGTTGCGCACCATCAGCAGGTCCGGCATGTCGCCGCTGGCCATCATCGTGGCGATCTTCGCCTGGAGGTTGCCGCTGGGCACCAGCTGGAGCTTGAGATCCACGCCGAGCGCCTCGTTGAGCGCCGCCCAGTAGCGGTTGGCGCCGGGCCCGCGCGGCGGCGCCTCGTACGTCTCCACCATCGCGGTCAGCGTCTCGCGCCCGGTGCCCGGCCGCTCCGGCACCGAGCTGACCAGCTGGTCGGGGTAGCGCAGGAAGCCCGCGTCCACCCCGCGCGGGTCCGCCGGCAGATCGGGGCGCGGCCCCTCCACCGGGACGTACTCGGGCCACGGCACCGGATCGGTACCGGCGTTGCGGGCGCTGCGCGCCTGCGAGGTGGCGCAGCCGGCCAGCGCGGGGGCGGCGGCGAGCGCGGCGCCCGCGCCCAGGGACGTCCGCAGGAAGCGCCGCCGGGACGGGCCACCGGCGAGGGGGTTCACGGTCATGTCCGGCTCCTCCTGGCTCAGCTCTTGATGGCGCCGGTCAGCACGCCCTTGGTGAAGTACTTCTGGATGAAGGGGTAGATGATCAGGACCGGGATCACCGCGACCACGACCGTGGCCATCTGGTACGTCTGCGGCGCCGCGACCGCGCCCGAGTCGGAGAGCGCGTCGGTGGTGTTGCCGCCGAGGTTGGCGCCCTTGGTGACGACCGTCTGGAGCACCGCCTGGAGCGGCCACTTCGAGGAGTCGTTGAGGTAGAGGATCGCGGAGAAGAAGCTGTTCCAGTAGCCGACCGCGTAGAACAGCCCGATCACCGCGATCACCGCCTTGGACAGCGGCAGCACGATCCGCAGCAGCACGGTGAGTTCGCCCGCCCCGTCGATGCGGGCCGCGTCGTACAGCTCCTGCGGCAGTCCCTGGAAGAAGCCGCGCATGATGACCAGGTTGAAGACGTTGATGGCCACCGGCAGGATCAGCGCCCAGTACGAGTCGAGCAGCCCGAGCCCCTTGACCACCAGGTAGCCGGGCAGCATCCCGGGCGGGAAGAGGAAGGTGAACAGCACCATCAGCAGCAGCGGCTTGCGCAGGCTGAAGTGCTCGCGGGAGAGCACGTAGGCGAGGGTGATGGTGCCGAAGAGGCTGACGGCCGTGCCCACCACGGTGATGCCCACGCTCACCGCCAGCGAGCGGGTGATGGTGCCGCCGGAGAGGATGTCCTGGTACGCCTGGAGGGTGGGCTCGGTGGGGAAGAGCACCCAGCCGCCGTTCTCCGTGACCTCGGCGGGGGAGGCGAGCGAGGTGGAGACGACCACCAGGATCGGTACCAGGATCAGCGCGCAGATGACGACCAGGGCGACCGCCTTGCCCGCCTGGGTGAGCGGGTGCGGTCTCTCCATCCAGGAGGGGCGGTGCTCCTTGGGGCCGACGGCCTTGTCGAGCAGCGCTTTGCCGTTTCTCACTTGTAGACCCCCTGCTCGCCCAGCCGGTGCGCGATCTTGTTGGCGCTGTAGACGAGGAGCGCGCCGACGACGCCCTTGAAGAGACCGGCCGCCGCCGAGTAGCCCCAGTCGGCGCCGAGGACGCCCTGGTAGTAGACGAAGGTGTCCAGCACCTCACCGGCCTCCGGGCCCACCGCGTCCCGTTGCAGCAGGATCTGCTCGAAGCCGACGGTGAGGATGTCGCCGAGGCGCATGATGAGCAGCAGGATGACGATGGGCCGGATCGCGGGCAGGGTGACGTGCCAGAAGCGGCGGCGCGGCCCGGCGCCGTCGAGGGCGGCCGACTCGTACAGGTCCTGGTTCACCTGGCTGAGCGCGGCCAGGAAGATGATGGTGCCCCAGCCGCAGTCCTTCCAGATGATCTGGACGACCATGAGCGGCTTGAACGCGTCCGGGTTGCTCAGTACATCGGTGACGAACGCGACGTCGCCGCCGAACATCCCGGTGGGTCCGAGGAGTTGCTGGAACAGGGCCACCACGATGACCCAGGAGAGGAAGTGCGGCAGGTAGACCACCGACTGGATGATCTTGCGGACCCCGCCGCGCGCCAGGCTGTGCAGCAGCAGCGCCAGGGCGAGCGGGAGGGGGAAGAAGAACACCAGCTGGAGCGTGGCGATGGACAGGGTGTTCCAGGCGGCCTGCCAGAACGCGGCGTCCTCGAACATCCGCTGGAAGTTGTCGAGGCCGACCCAGGGGCTCTCCCACAGGCCCTGGAAGGGCACGAAGTCCTTGAAGGCGATGACGTTGCCGAACAGGGCCGCGTAGTGGAAGACGAGGAAGTACGCGATCCCGGGGGCGGCGAGCAGCAGCAGGGTGCGCTGGCCGCGCAGCGCCCGCCGCCACCGTACGGAGCGGGGTTCGCGCCCGGGTGGTGCGCCCGGCGGCCGGTCGGGCGGGTCGGTGGACGGGGCGGGGGAACCGCCGGCCTGCTCGATGGTGCTCGTCATCGAACACTCCCTCAGCTCAGAGCGATCTGCCCAACGGAACCCACAGGTTCAAACGATTCACGGAAGGTAGAGCGATTGCTGAGAGAGGTCAACAGTTCGGACAGAAGTGCCTGTTGAGAGGGGTAGCAAACGTATCGCTGCGGTGACCGGCCACGGCGGCCCGCGGCCGGTCAGTCACCACGAACGGACAGAACCGAACGGGCGTCAGCCGGCGAACACGGCCGTCACCGGAGCGTGGTCCGACCAGCGCTCGCCGTGGCTCGCGGCCCGCTCGACATACGCCTTGACGCACCGCCCCGCCAGCCCCGGGGTGGCCGCCAGCAGATCGATCCGCCAGCCCGCGTCGTTGTCGAACGCCCGGCCCCGGTAGGACCACCACGAGTACGGGCCCTCCTGCCCGGGGTGCTGGGCGCGCACCACATCGGTGTAGCCGCCCTCGGCGCCGAACACCCGGGTGAGCCAGGCGCGTTCCTCGGGCAGGAAGCCGGAGTTCTTGCGGTTGGCGCGCCAGTTCTTGAGGTCGGCCTCCTGGTGGGCGATGTTCCAGTCGCCGCACACCAGCACCTCGCGCCCCTGGGCCGCGGCGCGCTCGCGCAGACCGATCAGATACGGCAGGAACGCGGCCATGAAGCGCTCCTTCTCCTCCTGCCGCTCGGTGCCCACCTCGCCCGAGGGCAGATAGAGGCTCGCCACGGTCAGGCCCGGCAGATCGGCCTCCAGATAGCGGCCGGAGGCGTCGAACTCCGGCACCCCGAACCCGGTGCGCACCGCGTCCGGCGCGCGGCGGGTGAGCAGCGCCACACCGGCCCGGCCCTTGGCGGCGGCCGGTGCCCAGAAGGCGTGCCACCCGGCGGGCTCGCCCACCTCACCGGGGAGCTGGTGCCGCTCGGCGCGCACCTCCTGGAGGCAGACGACATCGGCCTCGGTGGCGGCCAGCCACTCCCGGTATCCCTTGGTGGCGGCGGCCCGCAGGCCGTTGACGTTGACCGTGGTGACGGTGTGCACGGTGGGTGCCCTCCCGGCTGATGCCCTGGTGACGCGGTTTCCGCGCGAACCTACCGCACCGTTCCACCTGGTGGACAATCCGGCCAGATGGTGATCAATCGCTCGCTGGGCGGCGTACCGTCGCAACGCCCAGCTTTGTACGATGACCTGCATGAAGCTCGTCACCGTCCGCTTCGATCACCCCGACGCGCGCAAGCTCAACGACCGGGTGCAGGCGGAGTACGCGGAGCGCTACGGGGACGAGGGCGACCTCACCCCGCTCGCCCCCGAGATGTTCGACCCGCCGGCCGGTCTGTACGTCCTGGCCTACGACGCCGACGGGGTGCCGGTCGGCACCGGCGGCTGGCGCTCGCACGACGAGGCGTCCCTCGGCGAGGGCTACGCGCTGGGCGATGCCGAGATCAAGCGGATGTACATCGTCCCCGAGGCCCGCGGCCACGGCTTCTCCCGGCTGATCCTGGCGCACTTGGAGGAGACCGCCCGCGCCGCCGGGCGGCTGCGGATGGTGCTGGAGACCGGCACCAAGCAGCCGGAGGCGATCAGTCTGTACGAGACCAGCGGGTACGCCCTGGTGCCGGACGACGGCAAGTTCGGCTACTACCGCTTCCACGACAGCAGCCGCTGCTACACCAAGCCGCTGGTCTGACCCGCACCCCCCGCTCGCTCCCGGCGGCGTGACGGCGCCGCCCCGGACGCCGCCCCGTCACGTCCGGGCGGCGACCGCCGTGGCCGGGGCGGCGGGCGGCCCGCCCGCCGGGCGCGCCGGGACCGGGCGGCGGTGGTGCACCACCGCGACCGTGACCAGCCCGGCCACCGCCCAGCACACCAGCACCGCCAGCGGGAACGCCGAGCCCGCCCCGTCGAAGAACGACACCCCGCGCAGCAGCGTCGATCCGGCGCCGGTGGGCAGCAGCTGACCCAGTGTCCCCACCGGGAAGGGCAGCATCTCGGGCGCCGAGGTGGCGCCCGACCACGGGTTGCCCAGCATCATCAGGAGCACCGCGCCCAGCCCGATGCCGCGCGGCCCCAGCAGCGCCGCGAGCGCGGCCACCGCCGCGCCGCCGGCCAGGGCCATGAGGGCGAGCGCCCCGGCCACCGTCCACCAGTCGCCGGCCATGGCGCCCAGCCAGCTGTGCCCGATCAGCGCCCCGGCCGCGCCCACCAGCACGGAGGCGCCCCCCAGCGCCGCCAGCGCGTACCGGCCGCGCAGCCGCAGCAGGGTGACCAGCGCGCCGAGCGCGATCCCGGCCATCGCCATGGGCAGCACGCTGGCGCCGAAGACCGCGCCGCGCGGGTCGGCGGCCGGGGCGGGGACGACGTCGGTGACGGTGAGCGCGGCGCCCTCGGGCAGTGCCTGGGCGGCCAGTTGCTCCAGCAGCTGGGCGACGGAAGCGGACGCGGCCGACGCCGTCAGCAGCTCGGCACCGTCGGGGCCCGGCACCAGCGCGCCGTAGACGTCGCGCTGTTCGATGGCGGTGAGCGCGGAGGCGGCGTCCGGATAGGTGCGGACGTCGAAGGCGCCGTCGCGGGCCTGGAGGGCGGCGGCCACCGGGGCGGTGGCCTCGGCGGGCCCGGCCACGCCGATCGGGAGGTCGTGGGGAGCGGTTCTGGCGGCGGGCCAGGCGAAGGCCCACAGGATGAAGGTGATGACCAGCGGCAGCGCCACCAGGACGGTGACGAGTTTCCGGTTCTGGGAGGGCATGGCGGTTGCTCCGGCGGTAAAGAGAATGAGCATTCGTTTTATGACCCGGGCGCACGAGTTGTCAAGAAGGAACGTTCGTTTTAAAGTGCGCGCGTGGCCCGTGTCTCGCAGGAACATCTCGACGCCCGCCGCCGGCAGATCGTGGAGGGCGCGGCCCGCTGCTTCGCCCGCGACGGCTTCCACGCCACGTCCATGCAGGACGTGCTCAAGGAGACCGGCCTGTCCGCCGGGGCGGTCTACCGCTACTTCCCCTCCAAGGACGCGATCATCGTCGCCCTCGCCCTCGACGTGCTGCGGCAGGTCGGCGGCGCCTTCGGCGAGGCCGCCGCGCACCCGGACCCCCCGGCCGCGCCCGGCGACATCCTCGCCGACACCCTCACCGAGGTGCTGGCCGGCCTGTGCGTACCGCCCTCCCTGATCCTCCAGGTCTGGTCGGAGACCCTGCGCAACCCCGAACTCGACACCGTCCTCCAGCGCGGTATCGCCGAGGTGCTGGCGTCCTGGACCTCCATCGCCGAGAACTACCAGCGCCGGGGCCTGATGCGCGCCGATGTCCCCCCGGAACACGTGGCGCGCACGATCCTCGCCTGTGCCCAGGGCTTTCTCGTCCAGCGCGCCCTGGTCGCCCCCGAGTTGCGGCCCGACGTGCTCCGCGCGGGTCTTCGGGGCCTGACGTCGTTGACTCTAGACTGAGCCCTTCGGGCACGGATCGGATGGCGGAAGGACCGTGGTGGGCACTGTGGCGGGGGCGGTGGGAGGACGTGACGGGGACCCGTCCGCCGAACTGCTGACGGAGGCCGCCGCCGCCTTCGGACTGCTCGCCTCCACCGCCCGGCTGCACATCGTGTGGGCGCTCGCCGAGGGCGAGTCCGACGTCAGCGGGCTGGCCGAACGCGTCGGCGGTACGCTCCCGGCCGTCAGCCAGCACCTCGCCAAGCTCAAGCTGGCCGGCCTGGTGCGCTCCCGCCGCGAGGGCCGCCGCGTCGTCTACCTGGTCGACGATCCCGACGTGGTCACCGTCGTCCGGCTGATGGTCGGCCAGCTCGCCGACCGCACCGGCGGCCGGAGCGCGGGCCCCCCGGCGCCCCGGCGCGCGCATGGCCCGGGTCTCTGAGGCGTCCGCGCACCCGGCCGGACCCCCGCACCACCCCGCCGCGCGCCCCGCCCCGCCCGACCCCGCCGCCCTCGGCCGGCTCACCCCGCTGGCGGTCCTGCGCGCCCTGGACGCCTCACCGCGCGGCCTGGACGAACAGCAGGCCCAGCTCCGGCTGGAGCGCTACGGCGAGAACACCGTCCCCGAGACCCGGCCGCCCGGCCGGGCGCGGCGTTTCGTCCACAGTCTGCGCGATCCGTTCAGCGTGGTGCTGGTCGTCCTCGGCCTGGTGTCGGCGGCCGTCGCCGCCTGGGCCACCGCCGCCGTGATCACCGTGCTGGTGCTGGTCAGCTCGGTGCTGCGGACCACCGGCGAACACCGCGCCGAGCGCGCCGCCGCCGGCCTGCGCGACCTGGTCGCCGCGACGGCGACCGTACGCCGCCGCCCCGCGCCCGGCGCGGACCCGCGCGTGCGCGAGATACCCGTCGACCAGCTCGTCCCGGGCGATGTGGTGCTGCTGGCGCCCGGCGATGTCGTCCCGGCCGATGTCCGGCTGCTGCGGGCCACCGGGCTCACCCTGCACCAGCCCGCGCTCACCGGGGAGTCGGCCCCCGTCGCCCGGGCCGCCCTGGACGATCCGCCGCCGGGCGAGCTGCCGCAGCAGCCGCAGCTGTGCCTCCAGGGCGGCAGCGTGGCCACCGGCAGCGGCACCGGGGTGGTGCTGGCCACCGGCGCGGACACCTTCCGGGCCCGGCAGTCCCGCGCGGTGCCGTGCCGGGCCGCCGGGGGCACCGTCTTCCACCGGGCGCTGGGCGGGGTGACCTGGACGCTGATCCGGCTGATGCTGTGCACCGCCGTGCTGGTGCTGGCCGCGCACACCCTGCTGCGCGGCCCGGCCCTGGACACGGTGCCGCTGGCGGTGGCCGTCGCGGTGGCGCTCACCCCGGAGATGCTGCCGGTGGTGGTGAACGTGTCGCTCGCCCGGGGCGCGGTGCGGCTCGCCAGGGAGCGCTCGGTGATCGTGCGCCGGCTGCCCGCACTGCACGATCTGGGCGCGATGCGGGTGCTGTGCACCGACAAGACCGGCACCCTCACCCGGGACCGGCCCGTGGTGCACCGCGCGCTCGACCCGGTCGGCCGACCCGCGCCCGAGGTGCTGCGCTGGGCCGCCGTCAACGCCCACTGGACGCTCCAGCTGGCGGAGTTGCCCGCCCCGGACGCGCTGGACGAGGCGCTGCTGCGGGCGGCGGGGCCCGGCCGGGAGACCGGGGTGGCCGCCGTGCCGTTCGACCCGGTACGCCGCCGGGCCACCGCCGTCGTCCGGGAACCGGGGCACCCGGGCACCCACACCTTGGTGGTCAAAGGGGCGGTGGAGATGGCTTGCTGCCCGTAGAGGGGGAGCTGCTTGGCGAGCTGCTTGACGCTCATCGCGGCACCTTCGGGAAGGTGGTCGACGAATCCGGCGACGTAGCGTTCGCGCGTCGGCAGGAGGCTGAAGTCGGTGCGCGTGCGGGCTTGCTGGCCGGGTGCGGAGCGCTTGCCG